>CAYVOS010000110.1:0-3538 GCA_964453515.1 uncultured Candidatus Saccharibacteria bacterium
GCGGTCATAGGCTTCAATGCTGACAAGTGTTTGGGCGATCTCCTGGCCGTACGCGCCGACGTTTTGTACTGGTGTGGCACCGGCAGTACCTGGCACAAGGCTTAACGCTTCGATGCCGGTTAATCCGGCGGCAACGCTTCGTTCGACAACGCTGTCCCAGTTTTCGCCAGCACCAACGGTGATGTAATGGTTAAGATCGTCTTCGGCGAAATCTTCATATTTGGAAACGCGACTGACGAGTACGAGCCCGGCAAATCCTTCATCGCGCCAGTAGATATTGCTGCCACCCCCGATCATTATGACGGGTAATTGCTGCGAATCGGCCCATTGCAGGGCTGCCTGCAGTTCACCTCGATCATGAATTTCAGCCAAATGCGTGGCCACGCCTCCTAGATGAATGGTGGAATAATCTGCCAAAATGACGTTGTGAAAAATGTTCATCTGCAGATTATTATACCCCCTCTTGCGCATGTAGTTTATAATTGAATAATACGTTGCGAAATAGGATGCACATGAGCAATAACCCAAAGACACCACCATATCAAAATCTTGGTCATCAACTCCTTCACCTGCGCCAGAGCAGGAAAGAGACAGTGATGGAAGTGTCCGGAGCTGTTGAAATTGAACCGAGCGCACTGGAGCGTATGGAACAGGGACTGGAGTTGCCAAGCGAGGATATTTTAATGCTGCTCATCAGCCACTTTAACCTCCATGACGATGAAGCAGTACGGCTCTGGGAAATGGCTGGCTATGATAGCAGCGACCGATCTTCTGAGACCCAATCACTGCCAGTTGGTAAACAGCCGGTGATGATGGTATTCGGACTGGACAGTCGGATCGTATACAGTAATAGTGTCAGTGTCTCCGCTGATCCTTCAGGTGTTGTCATGAGTTTTATGCAGTATGCTGATCCAACCCAACAAGCTATTGCTGTTTCTCGTATCGGCATGAGTCGCGAACAGGCCGAAAAAGTACTAGAAAGCTTACAGCAAGCTTTACTTCGCGATAAATATGCCAGCGGCCCAAAAAGTTTGCCGGCTTCCCGGGCGAAACCGAAGAGTGTAACCCGTACGCGCAAGAAATCCCAAACCGATAAGTAGATAACAATGCACGATGACATCATCGTAGTTACGGCCAATGGCCTCGCGGGGTATGTCATAGTCGAGGTGTATGTTGAGGTGTTCGGGCTGATTGTCCGGCGCCGCAATGTATTTAGCAACTTTGACGCTAGCTTGCGTACCATTTTCGGTGGAGAAGTCCGCGGCTACACACGACTGTCGACTGATAGCCGCAACCAGGCGATTGCACGTATGTGTGATGAAGCCGCTGCCAAGGGGGCGAATGCGGTGCTCGCGACGCGCTTAGACTTTGGCGGTTGTCACTGCAGCCTCTAGAATTTCTGCAAAGCTACGGACGATTCGGTCCGCTTTTTCTATCACTTGTTGGCGTTCGATTGTTTCCGTGAACGCCCAAAATTCATCAGCCAGTCCCGATACTTTAATTTCATAATCCGTAAAGCCATCGCCAATTGCAATGACTGGGCGAGGAAGGTTTAAGACGGCAATTTGTGCGGCTTTGCCACCGGACTTACTGGTATAACGGGTGTTGTCGAAGCCAATGATTTCGCTGTCTTTAAAGATAAACTTGTTGGCGAATACATGGGTGTCAGGAATACCAAGTTGCGAGGTAATCGGCAGGATGTATTCTACGAAGCCGCCGGAAACGACATAGATATGCGCACGGTTCGCTACGAACCATGCGTGCGCTGCCAGGGCGGACGGGCTGATATGTTGTTTTAAGTCGGCGATATGCATTTGTACATCATCTGTAGTTGCAGCAAAGAGCTGCAGGCGTACCGCCAAAGATTCATCAAAGGTTATCTCTCCCGTCATGCCGCGTTGGGTGATATGCTCAAGTTCCTGCATGATCGATTGTTGGTCTCCGTGCGCAGACAAGCTAAGTCTGGCAAGCTCGTCGAGCGACTCGCACTGTACCAAAGTGCTGTCAAAATCTAAAATATACGTTTGCTGCGCCATACGTTATTCATGATAGCAGCTTAATCGTCGTATGAGATTACTAAAGCTGGTTTTGGTATATGATCTGGGGTTTGAGGCAGTTTCGGTAGTGCGATGCGTTGCTTGGCGGTTGCGGCAAGGGCAATGTGTAAAATGCCGGCAACCCACAGCCCAATGCCGACTACGTAGATGCGCTGAAAAATACCGATGACATTAACGTCGATCATGCGTGTTAATAGAATGCCGCTGCCGACAAACAGCTGCAATACCACAAACCAGAGACTGGCGCGGGCTATTAGGGTATGCGTCAGTCTACCTGACCACCACCATAACAACGGTGCAACGAAGGTGACAATACCAATGGCAGCACTCTCTATCAGGTGCGCCTCGGTTAGGAGCGAATGAGTGCCAAGCAGACTGCAGCTTGCATCCACAGAAGGCGCACAGGATATGGGCATCAGCGCGTCAGCGATATTATCCACACCAATACTGGCTATTGTGATAAATAAGAGGACGGCATAGTGAAAGTCGAATTTGTGGAGAAAGCGCCATAGCCACGGCAGCACCGATAGGATCATGAGACCAGCAAGAATGTCGAGTGTTTGAAAGACCCAGTGATATGCTTGTGTTCGTGCGCTCAGTTCGCTGATGAGCGAGTACTGATTAGAGATGTGGGAATTTAGGAACGGTCCTAGCAACCAGTCATTGTAGAAGATAAAGATTGCGGCGCATAGCAGCAACGTTTTAGCTCGAGGATGCCACATCTAGTTACCTTAGCAGGCTGTTACGAGAATTACCAACCGCGGGAGCAGCAGCTCTCCAGGCTATGCCAAGGTAATGCTTCTGTGACGCGGGCCGGTAAAACTGTTCTTGTTATGGTTTAAACCTGTTACCATTGGTACAGATATATTCGGCGAATAGACCGTGAACACGCATAAAAAGAAAACCTATAAAATAATCAAACGACACTCGCTCACAGTCGGCATCGTGGTATTTGTAGTGGTCTTCGGTGCGCTGGGTGCGTACATGACCTTCTATTCCCGGGCGGCATCATACACGGTAGTCTCTCCCATTGGTAACTACGGGTACTGTATGGATGACTACCATTCCGGTACGACCAACGGCAACAAAATAGATATATGGAAGTGTAACGGTACGAGCGCTCAATCATGGTCGTATAACTCAAATCATACGGTAACAATTTTCGGAAAGTGCCTGGATGTTTACCAACAATCTACCGCCAACGGTGCAAAGATAGATTTATATACCTGTGATGGCGGATCGAATCAGTATTGGACGCAAACTAGTAGCCATACACTCGTTGGCAAACAGAGTAGAAAGTGCTTGGATGATCCATTCGCGAACACAACCGATGGTACATGGCTGCAGTTGTACACCTGTGATGGCAATGTACAGCAAAAGTGGTATTTCAATGTCCCGGCACCATCACCGAGCCCAAGCCCAAGCCCGGCACCATCGCCCGCTCCGTCACCGAGCACATCTCCATCTCCAAGTTCGGTCAG
>CAYVOS010000111.1:0-3471 GCA_964453515.1 uncultured Candidatus Saccharibacteria bacterium
CAAACTGACTATCCAAGGTACGAAAATCGGCAACACCAAATGTAAGGTTAACGCCCATTTTGTCGGCAGCTTCTTTCGCTTTTTCAACTTCTTTGGGGCTTATATCTGTTGCGTGAACTTTATAGCCTAGCTTCGCTAAGCCGATAGCTTGCGTGCCTATACCGCACGAACAATCTAAGACAGAAAGAGGAGGCTCGCCAATGAGCTTGCTAATTGTATTACCCTGTCGCTCAACTGCTGCTTGCCAGTCGGGAAAAATAAAGGCATAACTATCCCCAAGGTCATCATAGAACTGCTGTGGGCCATTGTTCATACTTCAATCTTAACAAAAAGAGCCTCGTTAATGCTCTAATGTTAGAAACTATACTGTTTGAAAATCGTTTGGGTTGAATTGGTGCCGCTTACCCCGCATATTCAGAACTGACTACTACGGAATTATTGTTGGCATGGCACGAGAAGTCGACATGGCAAAGGATTATCTAGGCGTCCCTGGTCGTTCGCCATCGCTACGATGCTAGTTGCTCGTATGACTTTTTCAGTTTGCCGATGATTTCCTTGTAGCCATGTTTCTCGACATAATCCCAAGCTGCTATATAATCAGTTGCTTCGTACTTCTTGTTATTGGCAATGTCTCGTTCAAGTCGTTCAGGTTGGCCTAATACGTCAAGGTAGATGGCTTTATGGACGGCGAGGACTGGTATATGCACCACTGCGCCAAAGCTATGGCTCTTGCCAAACAGCTTCTGCCAGGGCGCAAGCAGCATTGTTTCGTGAGGTATAGTCGTATTATCGGTCAGCAACCTGTGTATCAGTTCGTGCGTAAGCGTATCAATAAATAAATCTGGTTCTTGCATCACGCCGATAACCATCGGGTCACTAAAAGCACGGAACCACGGTGCGATGTACACATCAACGATGTTTTGCCGGAAAGCTAAGCCAAGCGTGTCAGTCATACCTTCCATTATTTTCTTTTCATACTGCTGCCAGGCTTTTTGGTATTCCTTTACGCGCTTTTCCATCCACTCATCATCAGCGAGCTTATCACCCTTTTTCGCCCATAATTCATGGAGGTGCTGGGATGCATTTTGCCGTAAAAGCCAAGCATCTTTGATGCGGATAACTGGCAGGGTTTGTTCATTCATAGTCATATAATAACAAAAAGAGACGCTAATTGTTTTAGCGTCTCTTTTGGGTTCTTCGTGGTGCAGCTACTGGATTATAGGTGGAACCACTTTGAGGTAAACTTACGGTTGATGCACACAAAATTGGAGTCATTTGGCTTCGTATTCGTGAGTGATACAGTTGTCTATGTAGGCGACGAGGGGTCTAGCAATGTTTAGTCGATTCAAGCCTACTACTACACTACCCTCCGGTTTGCTTACCTCCTCTCTGTTCGACCAAGACACGTTCTATCCCCGGTTTCTGCCAGATTTGGAGGGCTGCACTAGTGAGGTTATCATCGAGAGCCCCTTCATAACTGCACGTCGATTACGCAAGTTACTGCCCATACTACGCGGACTACGAGCACGTGGCGTTAAGATCGTCGTAAATACTAAGCATCCTGACGAACATGAAGACGAATACTTACGCCGTGATGCCCAACTTGCGGTAGGCATCCTGCTTGATCTTGGTGCTACCGTACTTTACACTGGCGGCCATCACCGCAAACTAGCTATACTGGATAGGAAGATACTGTTTGAGGGAAGCCTTAACATTCTTTCACAGAATGATAGCTGTGAAATTATGCGACGTATCGATTCAGAAGAATTGGCACGGCAGATGATTCAATTTACGAAGCTATACGAGCATATACACGATAAGGAGGACTGATGGACGATACCTACGAGATCAACGAAAAGGATATAGAAAGCGTCATTCGCTACCTTGAGATTCACGATCCTAAAAATGCCTCACGGGAGAAAGCGATTGCCCTGCTTGAAGATTTACGTGCCGGAGTACACAGTATGGCCCACAATAATCCAGAGCTTCTTGAGCAATTACAGAAAGAAATCGAAGCGAACAGGTACTAATCAATCGTCCAGTAGTTTTTCAATCTCTGCCCATGCCTTGTGAGCGATATACTCATGCCCCTTTTGATTAGGATGCAAACCGTCTCTATATAAATATGAGCTGACCCATTCATCCGGCGCTATATCTATAGACACGAAGTGAACGCCCTCTTTCTGGCACACTTCTGCGAGCTTGCGTTCAAACATCGCACGTCTATCGTTAGTAAAGTAGGACTGGCCGCCGGTAAGTGGATTTGATTTAGGGTTTGTCTTCGTTTCATCAACGGCAGCATTTCCAACAACGACCACCTCGTCTACGTCGTTTTTCAAGCGCTCAATAAGTTGCGCCATGAGTTGCTCATACTCTTCGACGGTGGAGACAAAGTTATCGGGCGTATTTTCTGCTTTTGAGTTGTTGCCACCGACGCCAATAACAGCAATGATTTTGCCTGAACGACGATAAAACTTGAGTTGCTGCGGCGAAGACGCGATAACGAAGTCTGCACCGACGCCTGGATAAGCAAAGTTGAAGAGCTCGTGTTTTTCACCGACACCATCTGGTCCATACATTTTGTGGTGTAGGTATTGCTTTAGGAGATCAGCCCAACCCGCCTGCTCAGCACCAACACCGTAGGCACCACTTGCGCCAAATATAAAAATCTGTGACATGGTGTCTACAACCCCTTAAACAACTCATCCGTAGAAACACCCAAACCCTTGGCGAGAGTATGTAGTGTCGTCAGCCTTGCCCATCGTCTGCCCTGTTCAATAGCACCGATAGAATCAACCGCGAGACCGGTCTTTTCAGAAAGTTGTTCTTGGGTCATCTTGTTCCTTTTACGGATGTCGGCTACACGTTTTCCAAATGCGAAAGGTTCCTCTACGGATCGTGACATTACCGATTGAGTCGCAGAAGATTATTACCAAAGATAATGTGTCAATTGATGTAGCAGCAGTCGCATATTACCAAGTGACTGACCCAATCAAGTCAGTCGTGGAGATCGAAAATGTCGTGTCGGCAACGTACCAGATCGCACAGACAACCGTTCGTAATATTGTTGGCCAAAGTTCACTCGATGACGTGCTCAGTGAGACGGCAGGGATTAATGATAAGATTAAAGATATCCTTGAGAAGTCCACTGAGAAATGGGGTATTTACGTTAGCACGGTTGAAGTAAAGGATATTCAGTTGCCGGATAGTATGCAACGTGCAATGGCAAAACAGGCAGAAGCTGAGCGTGAGAAGCGGGCTAAGATTATTGCTGCTGAAGGCGAACAATTGAGTGCGGCAAAGCTTGGTGAAGCGGCGGACATTATTGCGCAGCACCCGATAGCCTTACAGCTCCGTAATCTGCAAGTTTTAAGTGATATTGCGGTTGAGAAAAACAGTACCATCGTCTTTCCGGCGCAGTTCATGGATACGGTCAGAAGTATTAAAGACTTCATGAGCAAGGAGCAGTAG
>CAYVOS010000112.1:0-3432 GCA_964453515.1 uncultured Candidatus Saccharibacteria bacterium
AACTCAAACGTACACTCAGTTCGCCAATTACTTGTATACAGGTCCGAATAGCGTCATAGGGCAGCTAAAGAGCTACGCCCGTACTCATGAAAAGCAATTCTTCGTGACGATAAACGCGGGCAGGTGCGACGGTATTGCGAGCTTTTACTCGAAATACCCGTACCTTATTCGACCCGATACATATATCTCCTGTTCTTTTGAGCCTAACGATTTTAACCCTAGCGCCAATCCTACATTAGCCCTAGGTGAAAACTTTGCGGCAATTAAGCGGACTGCTCGGATTGTTATGGGGCGCAATGTCCCCATCATTACCTTTATTGACTGGCCGGTAGAACTTAATTTATTCGATAAGCTCTCAACTCAGCAAAAAGTGACCGTACTAACGCAAATTAATTCTGTAACGAAAACGAATGGTATCAATTTTGCCTTGCCTGTTTTTATACACGGGCAGCATTATGATGCGGTTAAAAATGGGACATATCAGACGTTATTAAAATTTGTTAGTAGCTAAATGAACGTGATCAAGAAACTGGATAACATACGGCAACTACTGCAAGTGAGATATGTTGCAGTCGTGACAGTTTTAGCTGTTTTAGCTGGCGTATTGGGTATTATTGTCATTACCTACCTTACAAACAAATCATCTCAGCTCGTTACCACTAAGGCAATAGTTGTAGTTTCACCTATGGTTATAGGTACGACTAACTTTGAGATTGGCTACGATTATACGCAGAATTCTCATTTAACGGCTGGCGCTGGGGGCAATGCCATATCGGTCGCGTCTGCCAAGCATTTACTTACCTCTCTGGATGCGTTTCAGAATACCCCCATTATGGGATGGGGGCTGAGCGACCCTGAGCCGTTGCCGGGCATCTACGACTGGACATCATTGGACCAGCATGTTGAGGTCATGGGTGAGACCGTTCCTGAAAGCCAGCGTATGATCACGCTATGTACGGCTCCTGGGTGGATGAAAGTGAGTGGTAAGGATTGGGATATGTCCTCCGCCGTTTCACCAACGCATTTCCAAGATTTTGCTAAATTGGCAGCCCAGGTTGCCCTGCGATATGACGGCACTCATCGAGCCGCGGATGGAACGCTCCTGCCAAAAGTAGACTACTTCGACGTTTGGAATGAACTGAAGGGTTTCTGGAACACCCAGGAGCATGGATGGGATATGCAAAGTTATATGGCCATGTACAACGATGTTTATATGGCGATCAAGACAGTCCGGCCGGACGCACAAATCGGAGGACCGTATGCACCCATGAAGGCAAGCCCAACTGGCACAAGTCTCAAGGGCGTCTATGGAGGTATAGAAAATACTTCACTTGCCGCTGTGCAGTATTGGCTACAGCATAAAGTCGGTGCTCAATTTATTAGTATCGATGGTGGGCCAGATATTAACGCAAAAACAGGCCAGCGCGGAGTCAATAGTTTCGACGCAGGATCATACTTCGCGAACGTTGTACATTGGATACGTGGTCTCAATGCGACGTCATATCCAGGTTCCAAAAGCTTGCCGGTATTCTGGGCGGAATTCTATCCTGCTGTAGGTTACTCGACTGGCCAGAAGGCGGTTGCGAAAGATGTAAGCAACATTATTCAAGCGGGACAGGCAGGTGTGAGCAAAATGCTTATATGGGAGATGGAGGGAGACCCCGGAGGCTACAGCCCATATACTGGCGTCAGTGTCTTTACTGACACTGTCACTACACAGGGCGGACAACCTACTGTTTTCTATGACGCATTGCAGTCACTGCATAATACCTTTCCTTCTGGGACGGTATTGTACAAAACTAGCGTTACGGGGCCCATCACGGCACTAGCGAGTAAGGCGGATGTTTTACTCGTAAGCCAATCCTCAAAAAGTATGGCAGTAATGGTAAATGGAAGGATAGTAAATATGCAACCCTACGGGCTAACTATTGTTCCAGTACATCTGTAGCTAAAAAGAAAAGGGATGAGGGGGTCACTCTGATAGTTGTTTTGTATTTACGTGTATCTGTATGGTAACTTTATCCGCGAACGTACCACCAACCCGAATCCCAGGCCAGAACTACGGAAGTGGCGCTATACTCACGAAAGGCGTCGTTCTGCGTATCGTCAGTTAGCCATGCTTTTGAAGGATAGCCAGTTGTTTACCTACTTGAATGACAGTCTTCTAGTGCAAGCTGAGCAACCGATACCCAGGACAACGAACTATGTTGAGGGTGACATAACTCCCAGCTCAGAACCACACTCAAGCTACGTAGAGGCATGAGCGAGGAGCACCAGATCAGGCTTGTGGAGTAGTATTTTGAAACGAGGACTGAAGGGGCAAAATCTCCACGAAAATGCTGGTAAGTTTAGACATATGATTTTCTAGAACAGAATGAGCAGAGTCCTAAATTGATGACGACTCTTACGGATTAATTTGACCGAAGTGATTATAGAATGTCTGCCCGTAGCTATTAGGCGTACCGTTCCAGTTACTAATCATGCCGTACGCGTGTACTGTATGGTTTCCGTGTGCACTACAGCCCCAAGGATCCCAGCCCCAGGGCAGGTAGGATATGCCATGTTGGTCAGCCCAGCCCATAAACGCATCCACAAAACTTGAACCGCAGTTTATGCCTCCGAATTCGTCGGTTATAACAGGCATCTTTTCAGATATAGGCAGAATAACACTATTCCAGCAGCTTGGGCCGCATCCTGTTGTCGTAGCTTTCGGCTCATAGTTATGAAAGGTTGCAGCCAACTGATGCAGTGGATCTGAGGGTAGGTACTGCAAAAGTTGCGAAAGGTCGTTGGAGTAATCTAGCCCACCGAGTGTTATAACGTTGGTTGCACCGGTGGCTCGGATAGTGTTGACGAGCTGCTGCATACCTGCTGCCTGCCATGTGGCGGTTATCTTGCTGTTTTTGGTATTAACTTGCGTGATTTGGCAGCCATTACGCCAGCAGTCCCATGGGTTTTTTGTCTTTGCGTTTGTTGTAGTGATGTCTGGTTCGTTGTATGGCTCGAAGATAACCGCTGGGTCATTTTTAAAAGTACTAGCTACGGAGGTCCAGTATGCTGGGGCGTGGGCTTCATCGGCCATAGCTTGCTGACTAGCCGCAAGATAGTTGCCAGGCGCATTAATATGCAGGTCTATAATCGCGTACATGCCGTATGTATGGAGTAGCTGTACATACTGCATAATGGCATTACGGTAGTGTGCACCCGATACTTGAACGGCCGAACCATTGATGCCGAGCCAGCAATCTTCATTCATGGTGATCCTCACCGTATTAATATGCCACTTAGTCAGCTCAACGACCGATGTTTCGTTAGAGGGTCCATCAAAGACAGCCGCTTTACTATTCACGCAAGGTAGTCCGGCAATACGGTTAATCCCAACAAGTCGAATGGTTTTTCCGGCGTCATTGATGAGGTGGTTACCGGAGACGT
>CAYVOS010000113.1:0-3391 GCA_964453515.1 uncultured Candidatus Saccharibacteria bacterium
TAATGGTCAGTTGAAAGATAGTTTTGTCTGTACCACGACGAACAGTGTTAATTTCGCCTGCGCTCCCCAAACCTGCCCCCAGCGATGCACCGCGGGTCTGAACTAATATAAGCAACGTCAATAATATGACTGATGCGATTGTAATGTAGTTATAAGCGGTCATTTATCACGTATCTCCAAAATAGCTGTTACTAGATAGTTTACCAGTCCAATGATTATGCCGGCAAGCATAGCCGCCCAAAAGTCAGTTACGTGCAGTGGCGTATAGAGCTTACTCGCGATAAATACCGTGAAACCGTTAATCACTATCATAAATAAACCGAGACTGAATAAAATAGCCGGCAGGGACAAAATAATGATTATCGGCCGCAGGACCGCGTTCACGATTGCAAGTACTAATCCGGAAATAATAATGACCCAGATTCGACTTTGGTAGGTAATGCCAGAGCTCAAAATACCAGCAGCAATCCACAGACCCAAGCTACACACTAACCAACGCACTAAAAATCTGTACACCAGGCCCTTTTGCATGTTGCCCTTCATTGTAAGCCAGCCGGCCTATCGGGGCAAGCGTCCGCTTATGTTTTTTATGCCGGTGTTCGTGATAACCACGTCATCTTCGATGCGTACACCTATACCCTCGGCAGGGATGTAAATCCCCGGCTCCACCGTCAGAACCACACCTGGCTCTAGCGGATGCGCATAATCTCCGGCATCATGAGTATCAAGGCCGAGAAAGTGCGATGTTGCATGCGGGAAAAATTCTCGTACCGAGTCGCGATTGATCGTTTTAATCAAGTTAAGTTCCCGAAGCTTCTCCCCCATGAAATCTTCAATTTTTTTATCATACTCTCGGATTAGTACGCCTGGCTTAAGAAGCGAAAAGGCAAAATCCTGCACCTCTTTAACCGCCTCGTATACTTGCTGTTGACGATGCGACATGCCAATGCCAAGCGCATAGGTACGGGTAATATCTGCCGAATAGTGGTTAAATTCCGCCCCGATATCCATTGTCAACATGTGTTCACGATTCAACTTGCCTTCATTTGATACATTATGAAGCGTGCAAGCTCGTGGGCCGCTTGCAACAATTGGTGTAAACGCATGCCCCGCAGCGCCCCGTCGCCTAAACCCACGTGAGAGGTCCGCTTCAATCTCATATTCAAACTTGTACTTACCGAATTTTGACTGTTTAGTAACTTCCTTAACCGTGTCGATTGTAATATCGACGGCATGCTGCAGCGCTGTAATTTCGGGCTCTTGCTTCACCATTCGCATGCGCATAAGATGTGGACGCAAATCGAGAAGTTCTATTTCTTCATTATATGATTTTATCCGCTGGATAAGCTCGGCACGTGCCGGATTGGAGTAAATACCGAAGTGTTCAATATAACGAGGGTTAGCGGCTAGTGTAGCAACGTTTTTTACTTTCTTCAGCCGTTTTTCCAAACGGTGCCAGCCTTCCTTCCCGTCAACGATGTCAGCTACCCCAGACCGAGTCTTCAGCGACTCAAAGTCCACCCCTCCGTCAAAGGCGAGTTTTACTGGTCCTCTGTTTGGCACGATCAAATATTCTTTCTGTTTGTCCATGACCAGCAATACATCTGGGTCTTCGCAACCAGTAAGATACCAAAAGCTAGCATCTTGATTGAACTGATACGCTTCATCACTAGCACGCTGCAGTAGCCCATTGGCAGTCATTACGATGGGTGCGATCCCGGTAAACAACTGTCTGAGCCGTTCGCGATTACCAGCGAAAAAGTCACTCGAGAATAGATCACTCATATATTCAGTGATCTAGTATAGCAGTGTTTAAAAAAATATGCGTAAACATCGGTGTGCCACATGTAATAAAACTAACACCGGACATGCATGAAAATATGGTTGAATACGATGGAACATGTGAGGGAGGGTGCATTGAAAACAATAACAGTGCGAACAACGTCAAAAATGAAACCGAAACAACAAGTAATGTCAACGGAATTAAAATATAAACTGCTCGTAGAGAACATCCAGGACTACGCCATCTTCCTCCTCGATCCTAACGGATATATTCAGTCGTGGAACAAAGGCGCGCAAAAGATTAAGGGCTATACCGCCAGCGAAATAATAGGTAAACACTTCTCAATTTTTTACGTTGAACATGATATCGTTGCCAAAAAACCTGAACAAGAGTTAGAGCTTGCAAAACGATACGGCCGCGTGGAAGATGAAGACTGGCGTGTCAGAAAAGATGGCACACAGTTTTGGGCCAACGTCGTTATCACTGCATTGTATGACGACAACAAGAATCTTATTGGCTTTGCTAAGATCACGCGCAACCTCACTGAACGAAAACGGTTCGAAGACGAAATCCGTCGCGCTAATGAAACACTAAAACGGCAGCAACGAGAACTTGAAGCACTTAGTATCTCAAAGGATGAATTTGTTTCGCTCGCGTCTCACCAGCTTCGCACGCCTGCAACCATCATTAAGCAACTGCTCGGCGTGCTACTTCAAGGCTACGTTGGTCAGCTCGACCCTGAACACTACGCGGTAATTCAAAAGGCCTATGCAAGTAACGAGCGACAACTCTCGATTGTGAACAGCCTACTCAAGGTAGCCCAACTTGATGCCGGCGAGGTAGTATTAAACAAAGTTTTGACTGATGTACCTATTTTTATCATGGGTATTACGGATGACCAGCGTGAAAGCTTTACCGAACGCGAACAAACCTTGCATGTTCAAATTACTGGTTCTGTTAGCCGGAGCATGCTCATGGACCAGGATAACATCCGTATGGCTATTGAAAACATCTTAGATAATGCCTCGAAATATACGCCGACCGGTGGTGCTATTGAGGTTCGCGTGAACGCTAACAAGCAATGGCTTCGTATTGCGGTACGAGATAATGGTATAGGTATTGCACCTGAAGACAAGGAAAAACTGTTCCGTCGATTTAGCAGGGTTCCGAATAAGCTTCCCGGAAATAAATCCGGCAGTGGCCTAGGGCTTTACTGGGCAAATAAAATAATTGAGCTACACGGAGGCAATATAGACGTAAAATCACAACCAGGACGCGGTTCCATATTTACTATTCAATTACCATTAATAGTTGAACCGTCATATGCGCAAAATCTTAGTAGTTGAAGATGAACCTGATCTCAGGGATACGTATGAGTTAATTTTAACGACCGAGCCTTACGAGGTAAGCATTGCCGATAACGGCAAGATCGCCCTGGATATGTGTAACAAAAAAGAGTTTGATCTTATCCTGCTTGATCTAATGATGCCGGTTATGGACGGTGTCCAGTTCTTAGAAAGCTTTAAGGTATCTGACCATCCTAAGACGAAAATTATAATCATCAGCAATCTTTCCATGGGAGATATGCTTACGAGAGCAATACAGCAT
>CAYVOS010000114.1:0-3373 GCA_964453515.1 uncultured Candidatus Saccharibacteria bacterium
AATACTATGTTGCTCATCTTCCCGCTCAAGAGTGTCTACTGGGTCCCCTGACACCGTTAATGCCCGGATAAGCGTACCGTCATCAGGTAATCACAGAACCGGCCCATTTGGACTGAGGGCATTCGGAAGCACATATCGCGTGCCCACTCTGTCACTTCTTGGTGCCTAGGAATTACCTGAAGGACATAATTTCTGCTTGGCTAGCGTATTTCCACAGTCATTGCTATAAAGACATAAGCATAGTTGCTATATTAGTATCCAGTATGTATCGACGCAGCAAAAAGATCCGTTTAGTGACTGCGACCGCATTTGCCGTCGGGGCAATGATCGGCGGCGGTGTGTTCGTACTGACCGGGACTGCACTGCAGCAGGCCGGTCCAGCTGCACTTGTCGCCTTCTTGATTGCCGGTGTAACCGTGCTCTTATCCGCCCTTTCCTTCGCAGTCATCGCGAGCCAAGCTGAGGCGAAAAAATCCGGCTATACGTTTGTTGGTAAGATGCTTGGTTCTCCAGCGTGGGGTTTCCTAGTATCCTGGTGTTTTTATTTAAGCGGTATCATTGCCGCCGCATTCGTATTAAACGCCTTCGGTGTTTATGTGCATCACTTCATTGTGCACAGCTCATCCGCACTTGTTTGGGGGCTCATTGGTGCGGGAGTACTAACGCTTGTAAATCTAGGTCCGGCAAGTGAAATTGGAAAAATTGAAACCTTTTTGGTCGGCGGGAAGCTTTTAGTTTTGCTGCTGCTCATCTGTTTTGGTTTGGCGCATCTGCACGCTAGCGACCTTCATCCTTTTTACCCGCACGGCAGCTCACATATTTTTACCACCAGTGCATTCTTATTCATCGCATTTCTAGGGTTTAATGTTATCACCAACATATCCGGAGATGTTGAAAACCCGCAGCGAACCGTGCCGCGTGCAATACTACTCAGCATGTTAGTCGTGACACTCGTTTATGTCGGCGTTGTCTTAGCGCTATTAGCTGCTCATATCTCTACCTATTCTGAAGCGAGCGTTGGCATTGCAGCCCAGCACCTGATCGGTCCAATCGGCGGTGCATTGGTCGTAGCAGGAGCAATTGTCAGCACATTATCATCGGCAAATGCAAATATTCTCGGATCTTCTGAGATTATTGTCCGCCTTGCGGCTGATAAATCCGTACCGACAGTGTTGGGTCGGATGCGCCACGGCCATCCATATATGAGCGTATTTTTCGGGGCAGTATTGTATGTTGTCCTGATCATGACCGGTAGGA
Organism: uncultured Candidatus Saccharibacteria bacterium; assembly: GCA_964453515.1. Classification (GTDB taxonomy): domain Bacteria; phylum Patescibacteriota; class Saccharimonadia; order Saccharimonadales; family UBA4665; genus JAICLK01. The sequence continues at coordinate 1,258 of CAYVOS010000114.1, forward strand.
CGGGCGTGATCGTAGATCTCGCTAACGTCACAGCTATCGTAGCGCTGATTATTGTAAATGTCGCAGCCGCTAGAGCCTTAACTCTTACCACTTTTTCTGGGCTCCGCTTGCCAATGCGTTGGTTCCTACCAATGCTCGGTGCCGTAGGAGCTCTTTTGCAGTTTGCGTTTATGCCAGTCTCAAGCTTGATCATTGGACTAGCTTTTTCCTTAAGCGGTGTGACCATCTACGCTTTGCGGAAACGCTATCACCATCCGCAAGCACACAAAGAAATTGTGCGGATCGTCAATACGACCGAAGGTCCACTCAGCCGATCGCTTACACGCTAGCTTTAACTACTCGGTAAATGTTGATATAAGTGATTCACGGTATATTCTGATCTAAGCAACGGCTTCAGGTCGTCAAGCGTGACATTTATTTTCACGCCTGGGTTCAACATGTTATACGGATCAAAAATTTGCTTAACCTTTTGAAAGAGTGCATAGACCTCGGTTCCGTATTGTTGTTCAAGGTATGGCGCTCTCAGACGCCCGTCATTGTGCTCACCAGATGTCGTACCGCCAAGCCCGATAACAAGGGCATAGTACTCGTCCATGAGACGGAAGATCTTCTGTCGGTCTCCAAGTTGGCTGAGATCTAGAAATGGTTGAACGTGAATATTGCCATCACCAGCGTGGCCCCATAGCGCCACACGTAAATGCAACTTCTGGAATAACTTATAAATACCGTTCACGAACTCTTCAAGCTGTCCAACCGGAACGACGCCGTCTTCTATGATGGGTAACGCCTTCAAGTTTCCCTCCGCATGTGCCGTCACAACTGACGCAGCATGACGCAAACGCCAAAGTTTCTCCTGCTCGGCTGGTTCAGTTTCAACTTTATACTTCGTTGCCATTTTCTCAAAGATTTTCGTCGCTTTCTTGACCATCTTCTTCTGCGTACGCTCACTGGCACTATCAAACTCGACAAGCAACACCACTTGTGGATACGGCTGCTCAATTTCTTTCAGCTGGTTCGGGTTGAGCTGATGTACGAGCGCAAGCAGATTCGCATCGATCATCTCTATAGCACTAGGCATTTCCGGCAGCTTACGTAGTTCCTGAACCGCCGTTGCCGCACTTCCGACACTATCAAAGTATGCAGCCACTATTGTTACTTCAGGACTATGAATCTCGGTTTCGAGTACCGCTTCGGTTATGATCCCGAGCGTCCCTTGGCTCCCTACAAACAATGGTGTCAAGTCAAAGGTGCCGTCTTTTTGCAACACATCCCATAAGTCATAACCCGAGGTATTCTTTGTTACGTTCAGGTTAACTTTGTCGAGATGTGATTTGTTTTCTTCTAGCAGCGTATCAAGTGCCCGATAAATTTCACCTTCAAATGTCGCGAGTCCCAACTTTTTATTGAGCTCCCGCTTATTTAGACGCCCCGTCTCTATTACCTCACCGTTTGCAAGTACTACCCGCAAACTTTTGGTAAAGGCACGCATATCACCATATTTCACACTTTTCTCACCACTTGCATTGTTGGCGAGGGCACCGCCAACGGTGGAGTATTCCATACTACTGGGATACGGTGGCAGAAAACGACCGTGCGTTTGTAGCGCTTGCTGGAGTTTGCCAAAGTTAATGCCCGGTTCAATGGTGACATTGCCTGATTTACTATCGAGCTCCAGGATACGATTCATGTGCGCCGGAAACGCTAAGACGGCGCCGCCTCCGATAGCTGCTCCGCCTTGGTCGGTACCAGCACCCCGAGCAGTCAGCGGCAAAACCCTCCCACGCTCAGCGAGTTGCCAAGCGAAACGAGCTGCCTTACGCACGTCACTTTCGTTACGAGGATAGACTATGACAGAAGGAGTTAACCTGAAAATACTGGCATCCGTCGAGAAATATGCACGCACATCACTCGAATAAATTACTTCACCGATCAAATGTTCTTGCAGGTAGTGTGCCACTTTACTCATTGATTTAAATTATACCCTCATTTAATCGATAGAATTCTCTAGCTGCTATGATACCACAACGCTTACGCCCAGGTGTACTCTGGCTTTATTAACTATAGCCTCAGTTCGACATAAGAGTCTCCTCGTTTTTGTCTAGATAACAGGGCGTAA
>CAYVOS010000115.1:0-3354 GCA_964453515.1 uncultured Candidatus Saccharibacteria bacterium
TAATGGTACGAGGAATATTTTAGGCTAGTTTGGGGTTTTGCGTAAGTCGAGTACACCCGATGGTAATGATGAACTAGCGGCCACCTGGTATTGGTATTTTATGAACCGTCAGCTCTTTCAAGGGGCAGTACCGAAGCTGCTGCCGGCGAAGCCGATCATCTCAGGCACTAGTTGCCGCATCGGCTATTCAGCGCGACTTCGGCAGACAGGACGGTCTCCACTGTGTCATGTACCGTTTGGACAGGATGCCAAGGTATACGACGCCTTGCCTTATGACGGAGAGATAGCGCCTGAGGTTGATATGATCGCAGTCGGGTACATGCAGTAGGCTATTGGTGCGATCAATGTCTGGGCCGTGTTGCTCCGTGATGCCGGGGAGGCCAAGTTGGCGCTGCATGAGCATTCACGCCGTCCTGTCGCGTCATGATTTAAGGTGCATTATCCAAGGAGGCCCACAAGTACCAACAGGCAACGGTCTCATACGGATGCCAATGATTTCGGTCTGCCAACTCAACCACTTCGGACGGTGTTGGTGCTTGCGGCAAGCCATAGAGTTTTGAAACGGCATTGCGGATACCGAGGTCTCCGTACGCTAGAACATCGCTCCGACCCATACAGAACATAAGGAACATGTGAGCCGTCCACTCACCGATACCTTTGACATCGGTAAGTTCGCTGATGATGGCTTCATTTGACAGCGTATCCAGGTGATCAAACTGTACCTTTCCATCTACAATATGCTGGGCTAGGTCTCGGATGTATGTGGCTTTGGCATTGCTTAACCCCGCTGAACGCAGCTCTTCTACAGATTTTTGTAAGATGACGTCCGGTGTCGGAAAGCTGTTGCAAAATAATTGCTCAAAGCGCTTCCGTATACTGGCTGCAGCTTTGACGCTTAACTGTTGCCCGATAATTTCGCCCACTAACGCTTGGTAGTACGCATGGTGTGGCCTGAGCGGGCACAGCCCATGCAACGCGATGACGGGCGCAAGAACCGGATCAGATGTTGCTAAATGCGCAGTAGCCGTACTAACGACCTGTTCATTGAGAATCATACCTCCCATTGTAAAACAGTGGTGCTTAGCTATTTAGTTTCTGCTAAACTTAAACGAAATAGGAAACCTCTCATGGCAAGAATAGACGACATCAAATCCTTCACCACTCCAAGGTCGACCTTGGCAGCCATCCCGGTGGAAGAGCCGCAGGAGGCGGTAGAAACGATGCCGGTGGTGAACATGCAATCCGATGGTGTCGATTTCTCGGTCGATGAGGATGAAGCCGCGGACGATGACACGCAGCCGGAAGCATCTTCGCAGTTTCCTGACGAATCGGAGCCAGAGAACTTGCATGACAATGAGGGACAACTTGGCGACAGTGAAGTGGTACTGGGTGATCAAAACCAGGAACCGCCAAAATCACCAAATAAATTCAAGCGCTTTTTCGCGGCGTACTGGCGGAGGAAGAAGTGGACGTTTCCGGTTACTGTAATCGTACTGCTGGCTATCATATTTGCACTTCCGCTTACCCGCTATCCGCTACTAGCACTCGTTTTAGAGCGCACGTACACCATTTCGGTTGTCGACAGTAAGTTGAGTGCACCGGTCAGTGGAGCCCGCGTGACGCTTGACGGAATGACGGTTACAACCAACAATTCTGGCAATGCGACCTTTAAGGCGAAAGTCGGTAAGCAAGCTGTTTCAATCACGAAGCAATATTACGAGAGCGCTAACTTCACGGTCTTTGTGGGCGTGAGCACAGTCAAGAACACCGATTTAGTGCATTTGTCCGCGACCGGACGGCAAGTCCCCATTAAAGTTGTCAATAAGTTTACCGGAAAACCGGTCGACAACGCTGAAATTAAAGTTCTGGACACCGAAGCGAAAACAAGCGCGGATGGTACGGCAACGATCGTACTGCCAACGAATGCTCCGACCCAGTCCGCGACGGTCAGTGCGAGTGGCTACAACGACCTAACGTCAAATGTGACCGTAACGAGCAGTGTCATCAGTGCCAATACCTTTGACCTGGTACCGGCAGGGCATGTCTACTTCTTGTCGAATTTAAGCGGCAAGATTGACGTAGTCAGTACGAATCTTGACGGCTCTGGCCGGATAACCGTGCTTGCCGGTACTGGCAACGAAGACCCGAATAATACGTCGCTGCTGGCTTCAACTGACTGGAAATATCTGGCACTCTTGTCCAAGCGGGATACGGGCCAATACGGCAAGCTATACTTGATAAACACGAGTAACAATCAGCTGACAACTGTCGATGGTGGTGGTTCGGTATTTATTACGCTCGTTGGGTGGAGTGGCCACAACTTCGTCTACGAAGTGCATAACTCAAGCGTCCAAAACTGGCAAAGTGGTGGGACGATCATCAAGAGCTACGATGCGGATAGTGGTAAAACGTCCACGATCGATCAAACGAGCGCCGACGGTACGTCAAGCGCATACGAGTATCAAAATATATCGTTCGTTGACCTTGTTAACGACAAGATTATTTATGCCCTTACCTGGAATAGTTTGTATAGTGGTGGGATCAACTCAAGCAATCAGAACGAGATAGTGAGCGCCAACGCTGATGGCAGTAGTAAGGTTACCCTCAAGTCCTTCTCAATTGCTACCAATGCATCAAACGCCTACTCAAACGCCGTATTAGCGCAACCAGGAAAGCTGGATATTTTAACGAATAATGGTGGCGGTCAGGATATCTTTTACACGTATAATTACGGCAATAATACGGTGACGCAGTCTAACACTATTTCTGATGTCACCTTTAACCAGGAACAGCAGGCGCAGGTAACGTATCTTGTATCGCCATCGGGTAATTCAACCTTCTGGGCAGAGCAACGTGACGGTAAGAATACGCTATTTGTTGGTGACTACAATGGTGACAATAGCAATCAGATCGCAAGTTTGAGTGACTATACTACCTATGGCTGGTACACGGATAACTACTTGTTGGTTGAAAAGGGTGGTAGTGAGCTCTACATCATGCCCGTAACCGGCGGCCCTGCATACAAGATTTCTGACTACTACAAACCGCCAATTAACTACTACGGTTACGGCGGTGGGTACGGCGGACTCTAGGTTAGTCCTCACCGCTGCCCTGATATAATCTGGGCAATGGACAAGCAGCAATTCCGGCAGACAGTCTGGCAGTACTATGAAACGTTTGGCCGGCACGATCTGCCATGGCGTTTGCCAGAAATGGACGGGACGTTTGATCCGTATAAAATCCTTGTCAGTGAGATCATGTTGCAACAGACGCAGGTACCACGCGTTTTACCGAAGTATCTGTTGTTCTTGGAAGCATTCCCCACCGTAGAATCACTGGCGGTTTCACCGCTTA
>CAYVOS010000116.1:0-3322 GCA_964453515.1 uncultured Candidatus Saccharibacteria bacterium
AGGGTCAAGGCAGTGGTCCAAGTAAGCAAGCTGGACAGCAAAAAGCGGCTGAAGACGCTCTTCGAGTTTACCAGCAACACTAGGTGAATCGGGTGCCCAACGTTAAAACTGATTGACATCCCTGTTAAACTTCTGTAAAATATTGATTAATTCTTTAGGTAAAATTGGAGTATATACTTTAGATGTTAGCTATTCGTATGCAACGCACCGGCCGCAAGGGACATGCTATGTTTCGTGTTGTCGTGCAAGATAGTCGCCGCACACCAAGTAGCGGTAAATTAGTCGCACAACTTGGTAGTTACGACCCACACGCGAAGGTTGTAACGCTAAAGAAAGATCGAGCAGAGTTTTACCTTGAACACGGCGCACAGCCTTCAGATCGCGTCGTCCGACTTTTTGAACAAGAGGGAATCAAGTTACCAAACTGGGTTCAGAAGGGTACCGCTAAACAAGGTACAATCCGAAACCCTGAAAAACTACGTAAGAACCGCTCAGCTGAAGAAATTACGGCTGTCGAGGAGCCTATAGTAGCTGAAACCACAGAAGTTACAGAAGAAGTAGCAGAAGCACCTGCCACTAATGACGAAAACGTGTCCGAGCCCGAAGCATAATGTGCAAAAACGTAAAACATGCAACCCGGCTATCATGCGCCGGTTTGTTATAATGAGAAGAAGCCGTTAAGGGGAGGATTACAGGTATGAGCAATAGCATCGACCAACAATTCGTAGAATTTGTCGTTAAATCATTGGTTAGTAAGCCTGATGAAGTTAAAGTTGAGCGAAGAATTGACGAGAAGGGAGTCCTGTTAGAGTTAACGGTTGATCCTGAAGATCTCGGTCGCGTGATAGGTAAACGTGGTGCAACTGCTCAATCTTTACGTACACTGTTGCGTGCTCTGGGAACCAAGAACGATGCTCGATACAACCTTAAGATAATTGATAACGGCGAAGGTGGAAGTGCGGGTGATAGCTCAGTGAGACGATCCAGCGCAAGTAATAACGACGACGATCAGTTTTCGTCAGTAGTTACAGATGATCCGGCTGAAGACACTAGCAGCAATTTAGGCCATGAAGAGAGTAGCGTGGTTAGCAAAACCCGCAAAGAGCTCGACGAGCTTGACGACCTGGATATCTAGGTTAGTACTACCAAAAAAATCCTTACCTAGCTTATATAAGTAAAAACAACATTTACTGCTTGCAAGCAAAAGCACTTATCTGGTATAGTGACTTGTGAGTCGAAAAAATCTCGACTGATTCTTTAAAACAAAAATATAGCAAGCTCTCGCGAGCCAAACCTCGGTAGCAATATCGCGATTTGGGAGCTTTATATGTGACAAAAAGAACCTCTAGTTGTAAGAGGTTCTTTTTGTTTTTAACGCTTGCTTTTACTGTCTTATGTAAAGTACTACGTAGACACAATGTTTAGGCACTTCATGATCTCATCTAACTGGTGAAACGTATCATCCAGAGTGCCCGTAGCTTGTACATGGTAGTCTGCAGCCCGCAATAATGAATCGATGTCAAATGCTAAGCCAGCTCCTATCGTGGTACGATCATCTTCTTGCTCATTTTGTATAAAACCCTCAATGGTATCAGGATACCGAGCTTTGTCAGGGTGGTTGCGGGTATGAGCAAACCGCATTCTAGTAGGGCAGAAGAATGCAATATCCTTGCCGCCGGCACTTCTGATAATCTCTGCATACCGAGGAGAACGCACGTCATCGATACATATACGGTTGGATTGCAGGCTCAATGCCTTTTGTACGGAATAATCCCACCCCCGTTCTTTGAGTAGCTGTGCATGGGCTAGAGCGAAGTCACTTCGTTTGCGCAACGGAATATCCTCTGAATTAGCGTACTCACGAATGACGTCACTAAAGCTAAAGGTAGTAAATCCGTAGTTTTGGGCAAGATATTTAGCCGAACTTGTTTTACCTACTGCTCCTGGTCCAATTAAACTGATGATTACTTTGTTCATGCGTATATAGTACCAGAGTACCAGTCTGCCTTGCCTATGTGTTAGTACCTCACAATAGGTATGATCTGTATAGTTTCGAATTGTAGGAGACACATGTATAATCGGCTCAGGTAAAAGGCCGAGTAAATATCTATGAAAATTCAGATTATAACGCTATTCCCTGAAATGTTCGAAGGCGTGCTTGGCAGTAGCATGCTTTGGAAGGCACAAGATCGCGGCATCGTACAGTACGAGTTTATTAATTTGCGTGAGTTTGGGTTGGGTCAGCGTAAACAAGTCGACGATTCGCCGTATGGAGGAGGTGACGGCATGCTACTCAAGCCTGAGCCGGTAGTGGCGGCCATTGAGTTCGCAAAGCAACGTGATCCTGACGCGCTCGTTTTACTCCCTACCCCTCGTGGCGCATCATATAGCCAGTCCGACGCAAAGCGGCTAGCGGTCGAAACTCAAGGAATTATCATCGTTTGTCCGCGATACGAAGGTTATGATGAACGAATTACTAAGTGGGTTGACCGCCAGTATTGTATTGGAAACTATATTCTAACTGGTGGAGAGCTGCCAGCAATGATTATTATTGACAGTGTCATACGTCTTCTCCCTGGTGTACTCGGTGGTGAAAATTCCACTGAAATTGAATCATTCCAATTTGATGACGAGAATATTGAATTCCCGCAATATACTCGTCCCGAAGTCTTTCAGAATATGCACGTACCGGAAATACTCTTGAATGGACATCATGCAGAAATTGCAAAATGGCGAGCTCAGCATAGCCATAAAGCCGAAAGATAGCTATACTAAAAGATCTGGTAAACGTAAGTACTTACAAACGAGGAGGATACATGAAGCTACCGTTTATAAAGCCGGTGTACGCACATTGTGATTTGCCATGTGGTGTTTACGATCCTGCACAAGCTCAAATCGAAGCTAAAAGCGTTAAGGCAATTATGGATAAATATCCGGGCCTGGACGATCACAACAAAATGCGAGCTATTATTATCAAAGAAGAGCGAGCCGAGCTTGTGAAGCATCATTTGATGGTGCTTTGGGCTGACTACTTCAAGCAAGAGCATCTTGAGAAGTACCCTGACTTGCATGACAAGTTCTGGAAAGCTATAAAGCAAGCAAGTGAGTGCAAACACCATCTTGAGCCTGTAGAGGGGCAAAAGTTGTTGGATCAAGTGGATGAGATCGCGAAGATATTTTGGGAAACTAAGAAAGTTTAAGCCCCCCTTTCTTATCCGCCACATTGTCGGTAAAAGTATGCTACCAAGATTAAAGGATGGGGGCATACTGGTGGGCTTAGGGTGGTTTATAAGTATTAAGCCACTTGATGTTGTCATTATTT
>CAYVOS010000117.1:0-3311 GCA_964453515.1 uncultured Candidatus Saccharibacteria bacterium
AATCAAAATCTGTCTCATTTCTTCAAATGCGTATAGGTTGCCCTCCTAAGCAAGTAGCACACTTGTATCTAGCGTAACATGTGCAAAGTCGGGTAGGCTTTGTAGATACTCTGCCGGTGTTAGTTTGTGGATTATGTTGCGCGGTCGGTAGAAGTTGTAGTCGAGGCAGCCTTCAACCGGAAAGGCTTGTAGCCTGACCTTGTCGTGGCTGTTGCCCGTCAATCGTTTGCAATGATCCTTGTCGATACCCTGCGAGCGTTCAATTCTACCGTTAATATGGAGCGAACGGGGCATGCGGGTAAAGTCGGCTACGCACTGACCTTTGTTGAAAAGTAACACAATCTCCGTATTCGCCGGCTGGTTGCCTGCTTCAGACTATTCGTACCTGAGTGCTTCGATAGGATCTTTCTTACTGGCTCGATACGCGGGCAGCGTACCTGCCAGGAAGGCAATGATCATGATTGCTCCCATGACTACCACAATGGTTGATAACGGGAATGTTACGAGTGATAGGCCGGGTAAATTCTTCAAGAACGTGTGTTTGCCGACTGCATTGACAACGCTGCCGACTAAAGCGGCAAATGCTACACCTAGCAAGCTACCCCAAAAACCGATGAGTACTGCTTCAATACTAAAGAGCGTAAATATTCTACCGCGTCCCATACCAAGTGCTTTCATGAGACCGATCTCTTTGGTTCGTTCTTGTACGGACATGAGTAAGGTATTCACAATGCCGAACGACGCGGCCAGTAATGCGATGACACCGAATATATCTAAGATGATGATGACTGCACTGAGCGCATTAAAAACGGTGTTTTCCTTATCTTTAATAGTTTGGCCGGTGTAACCTTTCGCCTTCAATGCATTTTCGAGGTTGGTAATCTGCGCGGGGGTGTAGCTGCTTGGGAACGTTGCTGCGACTGTCGAGTAGGAGCTAGTAGTAGCCGGTGGTAGCCCATTACTCTGGATCGCATACAGTTGGTTCGCGAGCGCTGTATTCATATATGCCGCTGACGGCCCGATGACGGCTATCTGCTGTACGCCAGTAATGGTTGCGGTGACGGTGCTCTGTGTACCTTTGGCACTCGTAATTCCGATTGTGACCGTCTTACCGATAATAGCCTGGTTACTCGCATACCCCAAGGAGCTGACGTAATTGGCGGGTATAGTGATCTGATTCTGCGAACTACCGGCATTGACTCCGCCACCAGCTAGCATCTGCGCTGTTGTGGTGCCAAACTGCTGTTGCAACGACACTTGGTATTTGCCGCCGGTTCCCATGATGTAGTCAGCAACGATAGCTCGAGCAGGCACAGCGCTGGTTATACCTGGTACTGCCTTTATGGTGCTAATATCTTTTGCGTTCATGAGTATTTGTTTTTGCGCTTCTCTCCCGCCGCCAGTAGCTGCAACTTTCTGGTTCGGATTGTACACGGCTGGTGGACTCGATGCCGACGTAGGCCCTGAAGGGGTAGTGTCATTCAGTTGGATAGTTAGCACATTAGTAGCACCTAAATTGCCCATCTGCTTATTAAGGTAGCTCTTGACTCCTGTACCTATCCCGTTTGTTAAGGTGATAGTCATCGCGCCGATAAAGATAGCGATGATCGTCAGAAATGTACGAAGTTTACTTCTGAGCAAATTCGAACTTGCGGTGGTTAATAGATCATATAAGCTCATACATCACCCCGACTGACTAGTTTTCCGTCTTTAATATGTAGCTGACGATCACATCGTGCCGCTAAGTCTTTGTCATGTGTGACAATAATGAGCGTAATCCCCTGTTCTTTATTGAGGCGGAATAACATGTCTTCAACGACCTTGCCGGTATGACTATCGAGGTTACCAGTTGGCTCGTCGGCAAAGATAATACTTGGGCTGCTGATTAACGCCCTGGCGATGCAGGCACGCTGTTTTTGGCCGCCGCTTAAGGTTCCAGCTTTACTCTTAGCTTTATCTTCCAACTCTACTGAATGAAGTACTTTCAAGCCTCGTTCAACCCGTTCTTTATGCTGAACTCTAGCGATTTTGAGCGGGAGTATTACGTTGTTGAGTACCGTGTCATTCTCATTTAGGAAAAACTGTTGGAATACAAAACCGAACTGCTGGTTGCGGAGCAGGTTTAGCCGCTTACCATTCATGTGGGATACATCTTGATTTTCAACGTGTATCTTCCCCTTAGAAGGCTTATCGAGGAGCGCCAGCGTATGCATCAAAGTGCTTTTGCCGGACCCACTTTTTCCGATGATGGCGACTGATTCACCGCTATTAATCGATAACGTAATATGTTCCAATGCCATAAAAGCGGCGTTACCTTTGCCATAGGACTTTGAAATGTTGACGGTAGCGATTGCTGTACTCATAGATTGCTTTTTATCACCTTCAACCCTGAGTATAGCAGACGGCTCTGTATCAAATTCGAGTAATGTTCAGACAAGCTTCAGCGAGCTGGCGGGTCAAGTAGCACACCGCCTTTTGATACGGAAGGCTCAGAACACATGTTACGGTTCCAGCAGCATGGTCGTCGTTCGCCAGATGCGAGTTTCGAACAACCGACTTCAATACGATGAGAGAACGTCTCTGTATTATTGGTTGCGCGTGCCCAACGGATCCATTCCCATCGTGCCATTGGCGTAATGCGCTGCCATAGATCGTGTGCTTTTGGATTGGATTTAAGTGCATTTTTCCAAACTGTGGGCACGTCCGGCTCCGGCCATGTTTTAATAGCGCTCAGCGTGACTGAGACCGTATCGCCTGCTTTGACATGGGCAGCATTCAGTAGTTTTGCGTCGACTTTGAACCAATGGCTCCAATTACCATCTGGTTCAAGGGGTGTTTGAATCGGTATATCGTTCAGGGTTCCTTCAACCATAGCTTGCCCACGCGACGGCAACTTTGCGCTTGCATCTTTCGGTAGTCTAAGTATCGTCCATGAGCCGATCACATAGAGCTTTGTCTTGAAGCTTATAGTCGGTACTGATGTTTGAGTGCTTGACATAACTTTATAGTAGCAAATATATAATCAAAGTTGCGAGTGTTGATTGGAGTTGTTCGTTATTTATGCCTCCGCCTTTTCGATTCTTTCTTTTTTCGGAAAAAGGAGTCCTACTTCTGAATGAACTTTGCCATCTACAAAAGTAGTCTTTATTTTTTGTGCAGTGGTTGGTAGAAATGGCTGCAGTAGCTCCGATATTGTTAATAGGTCAGCGACATGCTATCGCTGTCAATATTAAAAGTACAAAAGAACGCCAATGTCGCTGTTGGTCAGGTAACTGACATAGACTCGACTTACGCAAAACCCCAAACTAGCC
>CAYVOS010000118.1:0-3288 GCA_964453515.1 uncultured Candidatus Saccharibacteria bacterium
CGGTACGCCATCGGCAATGGATAGATTTTCAATAATCCGCCACAGACGCGGATTATCTTTCTTTTGTATTTCCTGTGCACCATTAACTGCCAAGCTTAATGACCCGCCGACAAAGTACATAATAAGCGCATAGATCACACCGCCAATTAGCACACCGTAGGTGAAACCCCTACTGCCCACATAGAGCCCGAACAGCCAAGCCAGCGCACCAACAAACAACAGAAATACAAACATGATGTAAACGGTTTTACGCTTATTGGCAGCAATTTCGCTGTACATACGGTAATTCCCTGAAAACCAGCCTTAAAACTTAACGTCAACCGGCTGTTCGACTTGAGCGGTCTCAGACTCGTCAAGTTCAAAATACTCTTTGTCTGTCTTGAAGCCAAGCATGTTAGCAAAAATGTTAGTAGGGAAGACTTTGCGCTTGGTGTTAAAATCTCTCACTACTCCGTTGTAAAAGCGGCGGGAAGCCATAATTTTATCTTCCGTGTCGGTCAATTGACTCTGCAGTTGCTGAAAATTTTCAGTAGCACGCAGCTGCGGATAGTTTTCAGCGACCGCGAACAAACTCTTCAACGTCTGGCTGAACTGATTCTCTGCTTTTGCGGTTTCTTCAGGACCCTGCGCCTGCATCGCCTGCGAACGAGCTTTGGTCACATCTTCAAATACAGTCTTTTCGTGCGCGGCGTAACCCTTAACGGTATTGACGAGATTTGGGATCAGGTCGTAACGACGCTTCAGTTGTACGGTAATATCACTCCAAGCTTCATTTGCCTGCTGATTCAGTCGCACTAAACCGTTGTACAGTACGGCCAATACAATACCGACTAAAACAACTATAGCGATTACGATTATCAGTGTTGTCATTGTGACTCCTTTTATTCCGAGTTCATTATACATCTATCTCCAAAGACGGTATATGGCTTCCTTCAGCTACCACTCAGCACGGGGCCGTAAATTACTGTATTATAGAGGTAACATGAGACGTCATTTCTTTGCCGCCAGCGCTGTAATCGTGGTATTTGTTCTCGGAATGTACGCACTCCTCGCCTACTCAAAACCGACGCCGGTATTTGCTGCTAAAACAACTGCTAGCCAGTCGATGGCAAAAGACATACATATCACCTGGCCTGTTCACGGCGAGGCTGCAATTGGAGCTGTTGGTTACAATATTCTAGCAACAAATGGCGCCCAAAAAGCTCAACCTACCGCCAGCGCTGCAAAAGTAATGACTGCACTTGCAGTCTTAAGGCAACACCCGTTATATGTTGGCGAGCAAGGTCCGACATTAACCATGACTCAAAGTGATGTTAATTTATATAACTCATATGTAGCCGAAGGCGGATCGGTCGCAAAAGTAACCGTCGGTGAGCAGATCACCGAATACCAACTACTTGAAGCTTTGCTACTACCTTCTGCAGATAATATAGCCGACACCTTGGCCAGGTGGTCATACGGATCAATCAGCAGCTATAGCGTAGCCGCTAATGCTATGGCGGCTTCATTGGGCATGAATGACACACATTTCGGTACGAAAGATGCCAGCGGGTATGCACCCGATACCGTCAGTACTGCCCATGACTTGCTGCTTCTCGGACAAGCTGCGCTTAGAAATCCGGTCATCGCACAAATTGTTGCGCAACCTTCCGCCAACATACCCGTCGCCGGCACTATCCAAAACGTTAACTGGCTGCTTGGGAAAGATGGCATCAATGGCATAAAGACAGGCAACACCGATCAGGCCGGTGGCGTGTACCTATTCTCTGCGAAACAGACATTCTCAACTGGACAATCAGTTACCATTCTTGGTGTCATTATGGATACATCAGCTACGCTACAACAAACCATCGATGAGGCGGTGCCGTTGCTGACGAGTGTAGAAAGTAATTTCTCGGTAATACCACTAGTTACCAGTGGACAAGTTATAGGTAGCTATGCGGTACCATGGGCTGGAACCGTCAACGCTGTTGCCGAGAGGTCGCTCAGCACGGTCGTGTGGCGAGGGCAGGACACGAGACCAACCGTTACACTCAATAACTTGAATACTCCTATCAAAAAAGGCACGCAAATTGGTTCAATCAGCTTTAAGATGACTCACGAAACCGTGCCGGCCACCGTTTCACGAGACGTACCGAGCCCGACATGGGGTTGGCGTCTGAAACACGTATTCTAGACTCTATCGGCGACCAGCGATTCTTTTGCAGTGCTCTTACTAACCGCCCAGATACTCCCAAAAGAATATGGTCAAGGCGGGCCAGTGATTCTGTAATTCACGGTACTGACAATGGGTCTTCACTATGAACCGCCGTTAATCGCTGTCCGTTTTTCTTGTACTGCTCACATGGTGGACCTTGTACGCGCTTACCTGAGACACCCTGACCTCTTGAAGGTACCGCCAAACCCCAGTGTGTAATAACCACCCCGTGAGGCGGTTTAATACAGCATGGTGACGGTTCTGTCTACATATCACCTCCTCTCAGTGTATGCTTTTCGTCGTATGCTTACCAAAGTACCATCAATCAATTCGTCACTGTGCTATACGAATCCATGTAACTTCCGTTTATTCCAGAGCCGTTCAATGTCCATGAGCTTCAAGTACATTAGGTTGGCTAAGCTGTCCGGCATTGGAAAGCTGTTCTTGGTCTTGGTGACTTTTCGTAGTTCCTTGTTGAGCCGTTCCAGCCAGTTGGTGGTGTAGATACTCGGTTGCAACCATTCCGGATACCCCAGGAAAGCGCTCCAGTGTTCGAGACAGGCGATCCATGAATCGAGTAGCCTGGGATAGGATGTATGCCACTTGGCTGCCAGTTTGTCCAGAATTGTTTTAGCCTGTTCCTTGGTTTGCCCCCGTTTGTACAGGCGGTTGAGATCATAGCACAGCTCCTGTCGGCGTGAAGCCCTCACCTTCAGCCAGGTGTTCCGGACCAAAAGGACGATACAGCGCTGGAAATCGGCTTTGGGGAAGACAATCGCCACGGCATCACTGAGACCGGTGAGCCCGTCGGCGGCCACCAGCATAACGTCAGTCACACCCCGTTGTTTCAGATCTTCCAGGTATCCCTGCCAGGTTGTAGCCGATTCGCCGACGCCAACGTACATACCGAGGATATCCCGTTCACCCTTGTCGGTGATACCAATGAGGACGTAAATAGCTTTATTGGCCACCGTGCCGTCACGGCGCAGCTTGACATACAGGGCGTCGACATGGACGGCCGTATAACGGGCATGAAGTTCCCGGGACTGCCAGACTTTCCGAGCGTCAGATACTTCGGATACCAGGTTGGA
>CAYVOS010000119.1:0-3274 GCA_964453515.1 uncultured Candidatus Saccharibacteria bacterium
TCCTTAAAGAAAATTCGCTTAACTGCCAGCCAGTACGGCGTCTGACGAACGAGGTGTTTGGTGTCACTGGCATTGCTGAGCAATAACTTTACGGCTTCTTCAGCAAAGACACCGTTTTGTGAACCTTTCGCCAGTATAACGGCATGTGGCTTGATTCTTGCTTGAATTATCTCAGCAGCGGCATACGGTGAAGCTGCTTCGATTACTTCACAGCCCCGTTTGCGGGCAGCTTTGGCGGTATATTTGTTCGCGATATCTCCGAGTGTAATTACGAGATCGATTTTTTTAGGATCACAATGGTTACCCAGCTCACGGTGCGCTTTCGGTGCGGTCTTACCGAGTTCGTTCATGCTACCAAGGAGCGCAATACGCTGCTTGCCGGGTAACTCGTACAGCGTATTAAGTGCAGCGATGGCTGCTTCAGGGCTTGAATTATACGTATCATCAATAATTTTGCTCTGCTGTATACCTGCAAGCAGCTGCATGCGGCCGGGGATTGGCTCGATGGCCTGCAGCCCGACACGAATAGTGTCCTCGTTAACCCCGAGCATCTGTGACACCGTGGCGGCAATGAGTAAACTATACAGGCTGT
Organism: uncultured Candidatus Saccharibacteria bacterium; assembly: GCA_964453515.1. Taxonomy (GTDB): domain Bacteria; phylum Patescibacteriota; class Saccharimonadia; order Saccharimonadales; family UBA4665; genus JAICLK01. The sequence goes on from CAYVOS010000119.1 coordinate 593, forward strand.
GGGCACCCACGAGGTGGGTCTTCACATTTTTGAGAATCAACGAGCCACAGGTAAGTGTAACGGTATTGCTGGCAAGTTTCGATACGGTGTAATCGGTCTTGCCGCCAATGAGGAGTGCACTGCCCGGTAGATACTTTTTAAGGAGTGCAGCCGGTACCATGTCTTGGTTGACAACGAGTTTTTCGCAAAATGATCCGATGGATAGTTCTTCTTTGGCTACGGCTGTGAGCGAACCGAAGTATTCCATGTGTTCTGGCGCAATAGCGGTCACGATCCCAATTTCGGGCTGTAGGTAACTGAATTGTTGCAGTTCGCCGGGATGGTCCGTGCCAATTTCTAGAATTAACAGATCGAACTTCTGTTGTTGACGACTCCGTAGCCACATTCGCGGCAGGAGCGTCAGCCAACCTTTTCGGGTCACCGGGAAGCGTTCTCCGAGAACGGAGAGCGGCACGCCGGTTGCTGTATTATAGTTAGCATATGTTGCTCGAACGCGGAAATGTTCACGCAGTGTGGTAGCGATTGCCTGAGTAGTTACAGTTTTGCCGACACTGCCGGCAACAATAATGCGCAGTTGGAACTTTTTGATGTACTGTGCTGCGATGTACCCGAGCGCTTTTCCAAAAAAAATCTGAAATTTCACGAGGATTTGCTTTTTCATAATTCTATAGTAAACAAAATCTACCACTCCTCAAAACCGAGTATTTCTGGTATATATATGCTATGAACGAGATAAATCAAATGGCCGAGTTCCGCTCGGTCCTGAACGGCTATAAGCTTTCTGATAAATCTTTAGCGCTTCTTAATGCAACAAAACTTGTGCTCCTCGTCGGTCCGACTGCGTGCGGGCGCAACACGATAATAAGCGAACTTGTCGAAACAGGCGAATACCATCATATTGTGTCTGACACAACTCGCTTGATTCGTACAAAAGACGGCAAGCCAGTTGAGGTAAATGGTCGCGAGTACTGGTTTCGTAAAGAAGACGATATATTACTCGACCTACAGAACGGCGCTTACATGGAAGCGGCAATTATTCATAACCAGCAGGTATCTGGCTGTAATATGCGTGAACTTGAGGCCGCAAGACAAGCAGACAAAATCGCCATAAAAGACATTGAGCCAGATGGTGCGCACTTTGTGCATAGTATGAAGCAAGATACAGTCATTATTTTCGTACTGCCACCAAGCTTTGAGACATGGATGCACCGGCTATATACTCGTAGTGATCTGCCTGAAGATGAGATCCTTCTCCGAATTTAATCGTCATATGAGGAAATAGAAGTTGCGTTACTCCGGGACTACTATAAATTTGTTATTAACGACCAACTCGCAGATGCGGTAGCGGAAGTTGATAACATTGCTCAGGAGCGTCTCGTTGATGCTGACCGGCAGCAAGCAGGCCGAGAATTGGCACAGCAACTTCATCAATCCATCAAGCATTATCTCAAGTAAATTAGGAAGAAATCATGTTGGGATTCAGTGCAGTCTGTGCAGTTCGAGATTTTGTCGGCACGATCGTAGATAGTTTCAAGATCATTGAGTAAACGTTGCCTGAAGTGGTAGCGCGGCGAAACCTTACCATGCAGCCAGAGAAGTCCTACTCAACAACTCCCAAGGTCGCTTCAAGGATGCTACACACACCATTTTCGGTATCGATAGCATGCGTAATATGACAGCACGGACACCGCTCTCGGGGCACATTGACGCGTTAGTATGTGGTGATGGCTACGATTTCTTTAAATCGGACGCGTGCCTGCTCGACGATGCCGAACGTGACCTCGGCCTTTAGAGTGACCAACTAATTGTCATTGGCGATCAGTTTGTTGACGCAGATTTGGCGCACAATTTAGGTGTCCACGCGGTGACCGTTACACGGAACGGTGATACGGTTCTGCACCTGGATAAACTTCGTGACGGCCGGGAGTCCAGAGTTAGTTAAGCCAAAGATTTAGGGCAAATCATCATCAAGTCGTAGTAAGCATTTACGCTGGCACTCTTGACGTTTGAGTGCTAAAAGTTTATGCTAAAGACAAAGGTTTTTGTGGAGAGTGGTATGACCGATCGCCAACAACAAATTTTATCCTCGATTATTGAACAGTACGCTGAGGTTGCAAGCCCAGTTGGTTCAAGTTTGCTCGCGAAAGTTTTTGGCGTTTCGTCTGCGACGATTCGCGCAGAAATGGCGGAGCTTGAACACCTCGGCTACATCACTCAGCCGCACACCAGCGCCGGGCGCATCCCAACCGACAAAGGGTACCGCTTGTACGTAAATATCTTAACTCAGGAAAAAGGTTCTATCCCAGCGGTACGCGCTGAACGGGCGCTCACTGCGCGGGTCTCAAGTGGCGGAATGCCGGAACGCACCATTCGTAATGCAGTTGATACACTGGTGGAGCTGACGCATAACCTAGGTCTGGCGACTATCGGTAACCAACTCTACATGAGTGGTTTATCTAATCTATTTGGACAACCTGAATTTATGCAGCGCGGGCAAGTGCAGCAGGTCGCACAGCTGCTGGATAACCTGGAGCCATGGCTGCGGGAAGCGGCGCCGAATGAACCGTTGAGCGTCTACATTGGCCGCGAAAACCCGATTGGCCGCACCGCAGGCTGCAGTTTAATTATTAGCAAATTCCATAGCCCATACTCTGATCAAAGCTATATCGGCGTATTAGGGCC
>CAYVOS010000120.1:0-3233 GCA_964453515.1 uncultured Candidatus Saccharibacteria bacterium
AGCGGCTGGCTTATGTCGAACTGAGGTTATGATAGCTTATTTCACCACTTATCACCATAGAGCATGAAGATGCCTCGTAAGTATAGGCTCTTTTCCCGGTCGACTAGACCGCTAGTGCAACGAGTCTTTCGTCGTTCACTTCCTTCAGAGATGACACCCTAAGATCAGCTGCGCTAAAATCCTCATCTTGCGTAAATTCGTTCGGGACTACGGTAACGTACATGCCCGCTGCCTTACCCGCACGCATGCCGTTCATGGCATCTTCTAATACAACACACTCAGCAGGGTTCATGCCCAATTTAGCAGCAGCTTTTAAAAATATGTCAGGGGCCGGTTTTCCATTGTCAACCTCTTCCCCTGATGTAATTGCGTCAAAAAAGTCGGCTATACCCAGACGACTGACAATGAGGTTGATGTGCTCACGAATAGAAGATGACGCAATCCCCACCTTATAGCCATTTGCCTTGAGGTTCTTGAGCAAATCCAGCAAGCCAGGCATGGCTTCCACCTTATTTTCCAGTAGCTTCAGGTGGGCATCGTTCTTTGCTTTCGTAAGCTCTTGTGTATCCGCACTGAAGCCGTACTGCTTTTTGAAATGCTCCCAGTTTGCTTCTGCGCTTATGCCCGATATATGAATAACACCCATTGCGTTGGGCACGGGTGTTATTCCATATTGTTCAAGCACAGTTTTGAACGACTCATGATGAAGATGCTCCGTATCAATCATCAGACCGTCCATGTCGAATATTACAGCTCGAAGCATGACTACTCCGCCTAGCTCTTAGGAGTAAGCAGGCCAAGGTGGTCAAGGCCAAGCAACGCAACTTCAACATCGGTCATACGGCCAGAACGTACCATCTTCAAGAAATCAGGAAGGTCGATCAGCTTAACATTCAGAAACTCACTATCGTCGAGCTGTTGATCGCCAACGCGCTTACAGTTAGTTGCAACAAAGCAGGAGCGCTCCATTGTTACGTACGCATCATCAAAACACTTGGTGACGAACTGGACATCGCCTTCATAGCCAGTCTCTTCGCGAAGCTCACGGGCCATAGCTTGTTCTGGTGTCTCACCTTCGTCTACGTAACCACCGGGTAGCTCATTTAATACCGTATTCGGGCCAGGGCGAAACTGCTCAACGGTAAGCACCTTGTTATCTTCGGTTAGCGCCAAGACGCAAATAGCGGGATTGGTAATCTTGATGTAAAAATTCTTAGTTTTTCCATCAGGCAATTCATACGTGCGCTCTTCTACTTGCATAAAGTTATCGAAGACAATCTGTGATTTTACTAATTTCCAGTCATTCATGGGACAATGTTTCTCCTCTAGCGTACAGTTTACATCTCTTATAGTAGCATAAGCTTAACAATGTTTGTATAATAACATCTCACTAAAGTTAGAGGTGTCAATTACAAAATCGGCGTCAAGTGTATTCATTCGTAAATAATCAGTATGCGGAGCATCTACGATTTCATAGCGCGTTTGTAGGAAATCATCCTGCAAGCGTGGTGTTCCTTCGGGCTTCTGACGCTCTCGCTCCAGTACTCTTCTGAATAGAATATCGTTACTATTTGCGTCTACACGTATCTTGCTGTCAAAAAAATCACCGTGGTACGCGTGTATCCCCACGCCCTCAGTAACTATTATGCTGCCGGGATGAATGATGACTGGTTGAGTGTCCTCCTTTGTCCCCGTTCGTCTATCATACACGTCAGGAATTGACAGAACATATGGCTCTGAGCTGCATTCCGCTAGCTGCTTTGCGAGCAGTATAGTCTCACGATAGCGTTCCTGCTCCCATCCAGCTGCGCTATAGTCGGCTATAGGTAGAAGGCCCTCAGAAATGGCCTGGTTGATCCCGTTACGTGTTGCTCGATCGGTCAAGAAATAGTCCAAAGGTATAAACGATACAGGTATACTTTGTCTTTCATAGAAACCTACCAGAGCCCTCGTCAGGGATGTCTTTCCGCTATTACTAGGACCATCGACTGCGACAATTGATGACGGGTCAGTAGTAATAAGTCGTTCGCAGATCGTGTCGTATGAGGAATGTGCGCTATCAAGCTGCTCATACCTTCCACGTCGCAAGTATGCTTCTAAAGTACCGAGCCGCTGGCCAGTTGTATCACCTTCGCCGGGTGAAAGTTTCATTTCTTTAGAGCCTCGTACGCTTCATTTAGATAGTAAGTTCCGATAACATAGGAAGCCAACGCCGTATCGGTCGTGCCGTCGGTGAATAATCGAAACGGAATATCAGCTAAAAAGTGTGTAGCCTTGGCGAATGCTATACGCTTTCGCCAATATGGCTCACGGCTGATGATTTCCTTTTTAAACGTTGGGGTGTCGGCCAGCAGGTCAAGAAACTCATCGTGTAGACATTGGGATGCTTCGGGTATTTGGTTGAAATGAATGGTAAAATTGCCGCTCACATCTTCCGTTACCATCAGATCTTTGCTAACCACAAATTCACCAAATCCGCCAAGAGTAAATTGCAACTTTGCATAGTCGTAAAGTGGATCCCAGCTTCCGATGTAGCCTCGAGGGTCGATTAGCCTAATGTCCCGCGTTTTATCAACAAAGACAGTATTAAGGAACGTCAGGTCACCATGGAAGCAGAATGCTTCGGTGCGTGGCTTAATGAACTCACGGAGCTGTTTATTCCGTAGTAAATCGTCGAGTATGATGTGTGGTGCAACATAACGTTTTCCATTTATCGTCAACTCGTCCCGAACCGTCAAGATGTCGTTAATAGGGCGAAGGCGAGCAAATGACCTTTCTACATAGTAGGCATCAAGGTTGCCGTCAGAGTCGGATGAGGTCTTACAGTTCTCTAGGACGCAATTTGAAAGATCGTCGATGAATTTTACCAGGCTTTTCCTATAGACTGATGTTGGTAAGCCTCCGTCTTTCATGGCTTGATAGAAGTTCTTGCCAGCTAGGTATTCTATGGTTTCAGACGAGAAGGTTTCATCTGTCGCCGCATCTATCAAGCGAGGGTACATAGCCGCTAATTTTGGCTCATGCTCAGAAATATACTGATAATATTTGATCTCATTCGCCACCTTAGCAATTCCGTTGCCTTCAACGCCGTCGTAGATGGCGATCTTGCGTACTTTGTGAATCTTATCAGACCCGATTACTACGCAAAGATGCGCTGCAGAACTACCTTTTAGCATCTCCGCCACACGCTCATCCGGCTTTAGGAAATCTTGCAGTGAACGCCCATCATTCAT
>CAYVOS010000121.1:0-3222 GCA_964453515.1 uncultured Candidatus Saccharibacteria bacterium
CAAATTACGGCGGCTTTGAAACGTTGGCAGAGAATCTCGTGAGGTATCACAACGGCGCATCTCGTAATGAATCCTTGTCGGTCTATTGTAGTAGCAAGAACTACCAATTAAAGAATAAGTCTTATCTTTCTGCTCGACTGCACTATATTCCACTCAGTGCAAATGGGCCGCAAAGCATTATTTATGATATTTTATCATTGTTTTCTGCAGTGTGGTATCAAGGCAATGTAATTTTGCTCTTAGGTGTATCAGGGGCTATCTCTTTGCCTCTAGTCCGTCTGTTTTCTTCTGCTTGTATTGTGTGTAACATTGATGGCATCGAGTGGAAAAGAGAAAAGTGGCACGGCCTAGCCAAACATTTCCTGAGATTTTCGGAAAAAGTGGCTGTGCGATTCTCGCATAAGGTGATTGTCGACAATATGGCCATCGCGGAATATGTAGCTAGGGTATATGGTGTGGATAGTTATTTGATTGCTTATGGTGGTAACCACGCGATAGAGGTAGATGCGGTAGAGGTGAATGACTATTCGCTGCCAGCACCGTATGCTTTGTCAGTTTGTCGCATTGAGTCGGAAAATAATGTGCATATGGTCTTAGAGGCATTCTCGAAGCTTAAGTGTCATGCGCTTGTGATGGTGGGGAACTGGAACAATAGCGACTACGGTCGCGAGTTGCGTAAGGAGTATGCTTTTTGCGCCAATATTTTCTTACTCGATCCGATCTACGATCTGGGTAAGCTAAAGACGTTACGCTCAGGAGCATCGTTTTATGTGCATGGGCACTCTGCAGGCGGCACCAACCCTTCGTTGGTGGAGGCGATGCATTTTGGCAAGGCTGTGCTGGCATTCGACTGTAACTATAATCGCAGCACCACGGAAGACAAGGCGCTTTTCTTTGTTAACAGCACTGAGTTGCAGCAACGCATCAAGTCTCTAAATAAGACAGTCGCGGAAAAGGTCGGGCTAGATATGGTTGAGATCGCTAATCGGCGTTACACTTGGAGCGTTATTGCCGAGAAATATTTTACACTCCTTTCCCACGCTACAGACTCTCGCCAGGGATAATGGTCAGGGCCGACGCATATAATTGCTACACTGCTGTCCGGTTAAAAGCCAAATAGAATCAACTGGTCGTCAACATCCTATAAGTAGGGCTCAATGTTTGCATTACAGTATCTGTGATTTTGCTTAAAACTATGAAGTCACCTGCCTCAAACTCGTTGAAACTTTCCGGGCAAGCCAGCTTTAAGGAGGAGTTCATGTCAGAAAACAAAGAGTTTATCAAGAGGTATTCAACAGGTAGCAGGGCTAGGGATTGGTGCTATGACAAATGGCTATCGCTTGGAGTTACCAAAGCGCTCAAGCGGAGGCGCGTGAACTTTGTCGACACCCTACTTGGCGGCGCCCTGTCGAACGCAAGCACAATCCTGGAAATAGGCTGCGGCTCGGGTAGAGACTTTGTAAAAGCGATGGCCGGCAGCAAGGCGCATATCTACGGCATCGATCCTTTCGACGCAGGAATTGTCCAGCCGAACTTCACCTTCATTAAGGGAGACATCGTTCAGATTCCCTACGCCGACAAGTTTTTTGATGTCACGCTTTCTTTTGGAGTGCTGGAGCATATTGAACCCTTCGAAAAGCTATCGCTCGGGATTAAAGAGATGGCGCGGGTCAGTAAACGGTATTGCATGATTGTCCCCTGTATCGCAACGCGTCTTGAACCCCACCATTGGGAATACCGCTGGCAACTGAAGTCACCGAACGATCGTCAATTGCATCTCAACTACTTGAGCGACGCTGCATGGCTTCAGTTCTATGGCTTCAACAACGCAAAGACGGTCAGATTCAATTACCTGCCGGGTCTCATAACATCTTTAATGATTTACTCTCTCTGACCGCTGCTGTCAGATGACATCTTGATCAGAATCAGAGGACTTGCTCAGTCCTTCTGCTCAGATGGATGTTAGACGGGGATTTGCTCGGACGAGTCTTCATCGATCAAGACGTGATGAGGGCCCCGGGTGGTTCTTACGGTGATATGGTAAAAGGCAACGTTCGCGCGAAAGGTGACGATCTTGGCATGATTGATGACCGTATCCAGAATTTTACGGCTTTACCAAAGGCCGGTGGAAGTTGTCTGATTCTTTTGATGCGTCACCTGGGCGACGCAGTTATCGCATCGGGGGTCATAAATGCATTGCACAGGCACAATCCGAGCATGACGGTCGACATCCTTGGCTGGCCCGAACTCAAGGGGGTGGCGACTTCGTTTAGTCATTTCGGAGAATACATCGAAATCGATTTACCAGTTTTTGGACATCATCGTAAGAATCTTACTGCGTTAAGGACTTCGTTCCGCGCTATAAGGCTGGTTCAAAGGCGGGACTACGATTACTGCATAAACTTGGTCGGAGATATAAGAGAAAATCTAATTGGAAGAGTAACCGGCGCGAAATGGAACATAGCTCCGGTGTGGGAACGAGGCCATCTTTTCAAGAACAAGATGACCGATAGAAACGCGGGATGGCTGGCAAATCGCGGAATCAGAATACCCGCGGCATATGCAAATTATTACGATTCGCTGCAGCATTTTGCAAAACAGCTGGGCCTGCAGAGCCTCGAGTGGCGTACCCCTCCAGTTCTCAAGGAAGGGCGCGCTGGAGTCAGAACTATTGCACTTCATCCGGGCGCGTCTCACGCTAGCAGGCATTGGCCAAAAGGTAGATGGAAGGCTCTCATACGGGAACTCCACGCACACGGTTACTCGATCAAGGCGTTGGGCGCGCCCTCTGAACGCGATGGATTGCTCACGATATTTTGCGAGGAGATTGCCGACTGTAGAATTGAGGTGTCTACGGAGGAAATGCCTGGATTGTTATTGTCTCTTTCTGAGGCAGATGTGCTCATCGGGATGGACAGCTTTTCAGTTCATGCCGCTTACGCACTAGGGGTTCCGGTCGTTGTATTGAATGGCTCGGCTGATCCGTCCATTATGACGCCGCCTGGAGGCATGGTTATCAGCGCTGGACATTTGTGTAAGCAATTCCCATGTTATTATGGGTACCCCTGTCGGCGAACCGAAAGTGAGTATATTTGCGTACGCGGTATTGAAGTTAGTATGGTTATGACTGCCCTTGAAGCGATTGTCGAACGCTGTCGTGGAGAGTCCCGGTATACCTCAAAGGGCTACAATGTGCATCGTGACAAGAAGTGACATTAGATG
>CAYVOS010000122.1:0-3205 GCA_964453515.1 uncultured Candidatus Saccharibacteria bacterium
TGACGGACAACAACCTTTCAATGTTGAGATGTTCGCAGGCGCACGAGAAATAGGCATGGTTGAAATGGGTGGACTTGGTAGCGTACTCCGCACGACGGCAGTAACGCGTGCCATCCGTGATATAAACCCTGGTGCAACTATACCGTGGTTCACGCACCAAAGAGGTGCCGAACTGCTCAAATACGTACCTGGAGTTACTCCAATCAATATAGAAACCGGAAGTGCATCGGACCTCATTGAAAGAATCCGTCAGCTCGACGTACTGATTAATTTTGAGTTAACTCCGCCAGCTAAAGAAGTAGTACCGCATGCCAGATATATAGGTGGTTTCGCACTCAATGCGCAAGGCAAATTTTATGCGGCCAACCCCTACGCAGAGCACATGCAGCGCCTACAGATCGACGACTCGTTCCGTAAGCTTAATGAACTGACCATGCAAGAAGTGTTGCTCAAGAGTGTCGGGCTCGAAGGGAGTAAACCGAAGTATGACGTGCAACTGCAGCCGGTGAATTACGCACATGCTAATACGGTCCTTGATACGGCGTTTGCAGGTGGACGACCGAGAATTACCATCGGCTTAAATATTGGGACAAGTGAGAAAGGCAAGCTTCGACGCTGGCCTGCCGAGCGGCATGCGGCACTAGCACATCAGCTCGCTAAGGCGTATCCCTGCTTGGGCGTAGTTATCTTAAGCGGCCCACAAGATGACGAGGTACATCAACGCGTAATCGAGAGTCTGGATGATCGCCAACCGAACTTGGCAGTACTACCAAACAATCTTGAAGTCGGTGACTTCCTTGCGGTTCTAAGCAACTTGCGTCTCGTGGTGACATCAGACTCCTTCGGCATGCACGCCGCTCGTTCACAGAACGTGCAAACGGTAGTGCTCGCCGGCCCTATGCCACACCGAGAATTAGAGTTAACGCCAGTAGACTCATTGATAGGACCACTGCTCAACTGCTCACCATGTTACCTCCGTTGCTCACAGCCAGTGGCGGGTCAGTGTATGCAAGACATTGCCGTTCAGCGCGTCTTTGATGAAGTAAGCGATAGTCTCAGAGAAGATCTAGCGCTAAAATAACAAGATGCCGGCAACTACTCTCGGGCATCGTTACCAAAAACTATCTGTCCCAACAAGCCTCGTCATCTGCCAAGCAAGACTTACCGACTCGGTTCTCCGCATTATCTCACTGCTTCTATTCTGTGAAAGGATGTTGAGTGAGCCTTCGTATAATATGCTTCGATCAATGATTGCTATCCTCCGGTGATGACCATGTGTGTATATCACTTGTATACCTTTGTGGAGTAATAATGCAATTACTTGATCCGTTTTGTCGCGCTGTTCCTCATCTAGTTCACGTGAGTCTTTAGTATTGACGATGATTCGTACATTACGATCCTTTAGCTTTTGAAGCGCGGGCAAGATATAAGTGAGACGCCTGCATGTAATGAAAGGACTCAATAATTAATTCGCAGCCGCAGTTGTTCAGGTCTTTGATGAAAGCAGGGTAGAGCGTTTTCTCATCATATTGCCTTGAGACTAGCAGGCTAGGGGAGGCGTTCGTTGGGCGCTGGAGTAGTTGTGACAACATGCCGTTTTCTCCTTCTTATTTTCGTCAAGGAGCTGACGGATCTGCCGGACATCTACCTCTTTATCTTTAAAACTATCCAGCTCTTCAAAAGTTTGGTATAAAAACCATTTGCCGAGCCAAGAGCATATTTTTTACAAGGTACCCAGTAAGCATTCACGCTGCTGGATTTTTCTTTTACTCAAGACACGTGTTTTGACATAATAGAGTCACTAGCTAATTACTATGCGTGCACGTTCGGACGAGCCGAACCGCTAACGCCTCGTAAATAATCATAATTCAGGAGGGCCTATGCAAGAAACACGACGCGTCTGCGTTCGCGGGCTCATATGTAACAACGGCAAGCTATTTGGTCAAAAATTACACAACTCGGGTGGCGGCTGGTGGTGCACGCCAGGTGGGGGTGTCGATCCCATGGAGTCATTGCACGACGCGCTGACACGAGAAATGATTGAAGAAACCGGTGTTAAACCTATTATTGGCCGACTTGTGCTGATCCAGCAGTTTGCCACGAAGGGCAATACGAGCCATGGTCAGGTTGAACAATTAGAATTTTTCTTTCTTATTGAAAATGCTGCTGACTACGAAGTAGTTGATTTGGAGAGTACAAGCCATGGCACGCTTGAAATTGCCGAGTTTGGCTTTGTCGATCCTACTGAGAAAAATATGTTGCCTGCCATACTTCAAACGCCAGAAATTACTGATGCATTAGCGCACGAGCGACCGGTAATTTTCTATACCCAACTAGGCTAGAACATACTGTTGAAAGCATAAATATGAGCAGAGCCTTAGTAGTAATTGATGTACAAAAGCACTTTGCGGTTGAAAAGGCCGCTAATTTGCCACAAAAAATAGCCGAGTACGTAGACAAATCTAAGTACGATTACTTGGTTTTTACCTTGTTCCGCAATGACCCTAGTTCTAATTATCATAAAATCTTGCACTGGTATAAGGCTATGGATAAACCTGGCATTGATTTGCACCCAGCTCTTGGGCCATACAGCACTAAGGACAATACATTTGAAAAGCTAACCTATTCTGCTTTCAAAGTTCCAGCGTTTGTAAAGTTCTTGAAAGAACATGACATTGATGAGTTAGATATATGTGGCATTAACATTGATGGTTGCGTGTTAGCTACAGCATATGAAGCCTTTGATTTAGGTTACAAAATGAAAATACTAGAAGACCTATCATCAGTTGCCAGCGAAAGACAAGACTACGAGGACAGTGCGAAAGTTATTATTGCCCGAAACTTAAAACGAAAGATACCAAAAGCTTAGACCTTTTTTAGCGCAATAGTGAACCAGTCTGTTTTACCGATTTTTTGGTCAGCTTCATAAACCGAAACATATAATCCACCGCTTAATTTTTTAATAATCTTGGGATTATAATAATAAAACATTCGCTCACCATACTCGTCTTTTTTAACTTCCTCAGTGTAGTATTCGCGTTTTTTAAGGGAAATGTAAAATATGCCCCCAGTACGCAATGAGGAGTGGGCTTTTTCAAGAACTTTTTGCAGGTCTACGTGATTTACATGCAATAAAGATGCAAAAGCAAATATACTCGACTTACGCAAAACCCCAAACTAGCCTAAAATATTCCTCGTACCATTA
>CAYVOS010000123.1:0-3200 GCA_964453515.1 uncultured Candidatus Saccharibacteria bacterium
TGGAGTAACCTTAAGGTCATCTTGCATGGCTTGTAAGCTCTCTTTTTATTACCTAGAGCTGGATTATACAAGTATTCTTAAGCCTTACGCAAACTACTTACGCTTTCACTACTACACACCGCCAGACTGAAAGTCCTGCGGCTTAAAACCATAGTACTCACCATGCTGACCCGGCCTGAGGTCCATCAGCTGACTAACCGTGACAAATTGGTAATGTCTGCTTTTAAGTTTTTGAATAATCGGATCCAACGCATTTGCCGTCACATTATAGATGTCGTGCATGTCTATCACTCCGCCCGGTTTTGCCGTCATCAGCACTGACTTCTCTATTTGCTGTGACGTATTGGCAGCCCAATCCTTTGGATCTTCATTCCAAAACATGACGGTGAGCGGCACATTACGCAGAACCATATTATTCACATCACCATAGGGAGGCCGGAGCAACGTTGGTGCGGGTACGCCAGCCGCTTCAACGGCATCTTGCGTCATTACCACTTGCTGCCGTACCGCATCCGGCGTCAAAGTCGTAAGGTCGGGGTGGCTCCAAGTATGGTTACCAATCTCATCACCATCGGCGTGCATTTGCCTGAGCAGCCCTTGGTTACCGGCAATTCTTGATCCGACGACAAAAAAGCTGGCAGGCACATGCTCTGTCTCTAAAATACTCAGGATGCGCGAGGTTGTAGCGGCGTTCGGACCATCATCAAAAGTTAGAGCAATGCACTTTTGCTGGCTGCAATTGACGGGTGATATCCAGGAGTAGGTTGAAGCAAGCTCCTGCCGAAGGGCTGATGCAGCAGCCAGACGCTCTTGAATCATTGTGTTAGCATCTTGTTGTACTACCTGTGCACGGGTCTGCTTGGCGAGCACATCGCGCTGTTCAAATACCGTGATAACGCCATAGACTACACTTACTGCCACCAACATACTCACGAAAAATTGCGGGCCCCATGCCCAACGTAACTGACGTGTAATATCCCCCCCTAAAACTGCTGCAGATAATTAGTGTCAAATACGGTAGCCAAGCTTTCCCGTGCCTTATGGCGATCTATTGCCATGTCTACCAGCGAGCTTACTAAAGCTACATTTGAAACACCTGCCTTATTCCAGTTGTGTACGTACAGACTACCCGGTAACGGGTTTACTTCGTTGTAGTACACTTCCCCTTTTTCGCTATCTATTAACATATCGATTCGTGCCATACCGCTGCATCCCAAAGCTTTGTACACAGAAAGACCGACGGATTCAGCTTTGGCATAGAGCGCTTTGGGCAGATCTGCCGGCACTTGGCTATACCCCTGCGCACCCTGCTCACTGCTTTTAGCACCACCTTTGCCCTTCTTCCCACCCTGCATGTATTTAGTATTAAAATCGAAGAAATCCTCAACTTTGGTCATCGGCTTCTCAAGGAGTGCTGGTTGAGGTTCATCGTTACCCATAACCGGCAGCGTAACTTCAATTAAGTTCTGTACAGCCTCCTCAACGAGTACTCGGTCGTCATAATGCGTCGCTACCTCAATAGCGTTTAATAGATCCTTCGGATCGGAGACCCGCGAAATACCGATGCTAGAGCCTAAATGCGCAGGCTTTACGAATGACGGATACCGTAGTGTACGATTAATTTTTGTTACCCATGTGTCTGGGTCTTGTTCAAACTCAAATTTTGTGAAGCAGACCGACTTGGGCGTTGCAATATTATTAGCAATCGCCACCTGTTTTGCCAGTACTTTATCCATGGCGATAACACTCGCTGAAACACCACACCCGACATAGGGTATATTAGCCAGCTCGAACATAGCCATAATTTCCCCGTCTTCACCATGCGTTCCGTGCAGAGCTGGAAAGGCGATATCTATGCGGATCTCACGTTTTTTCCGCCCTTGCTTCACTAATGTGAGCCCATCGCTGAAAAGTAGCGAGACCGGTGGTTGTTTTGCGCACCATGCGGCTATGTCTCCTGAAGCGAACAGCCTGATATCTTTGAGTGCAGCATCTGAATACCATTTGCCGTCTTTAGCGATATATACCGGTATGACGTTGTATTTATTCGTCAGGTCTAAAGGCTTTATGACGGAAGCAATTGCCGTAATAATAGAGACGTCGTGCTCCGTTGATCGTGAGCCAAAAAAGACGCCAATTGTAGGCTTTTTCATGCTCATTAGTATAACATTCCTATCGATTACGCGTAGTTATCCGGCCAGTCATTTTGCATCAACACTACATCGCCCGCAGCAATAAAGTGCTTCAAATTATTGTAGAACTCTAGCGGGTCAGTCTCTATACGTAATTCACCCTCAAACTTCCCAGCCTCAAGCCCGGATTGTATATAGGGGAGCACGGAGTTTTTCATGAGTATGACCATATCGGGGCTGGCTATTGCGATATACTCACCAATTTGCTTATGGATTTTCTTTGTTTCTTTGCCTTGATCAACCAGGCCAGGCGTCACATATATCTTCCGCTTACCTTCAACAGCTTGCAACAGTTCAAGGCCGACGCGAATGCCCTCGATATTACCGTTATATGTATCGTCAATGACCCAGGCGCCGCTTAAGCTGTACGGCTGCATGCGATGTTCAAAAGGTACCGTCTTTGCAACAGCTGCTTTGACCTGTTTTTCCGTTAAGCCAAGATCGAGCCCAAAAGCTGCGGCGAGTGCAAGTGGCCCAATTTGATGCGCACCAATCAGTCCGCTCGTAAGCTGCAGTTCTCTCTTGCCATTTACCATAATGAAGTTAGTAGAGGTTACACCCAACGAAACGTTTTTAACGTTCCAACCTAATGCGCCCCGAGCGTCATAAATCTGGTATTCGTCCTTAAGATAGTCTTTCGCAAGTAATGAATCACCGTTCACAAATACATTCTTGCCGTTAAGATAATCGGCGACTGAGAAGATGTCTTTCGCAGCTCGCTTGAGCGTCCCATACCGGTCAAGATGAGCTGGAGCGATACCCGTAATAATGGCATGGGTTGGGTGAGTCGTTTTGGCAAACTTGGCAACGTCACCCGGCGCACCCTCGCCATATTCGATGATCAGCACATCTTCGTCACCCGTTAAGCTCCCGGCAAACAACGCATGTGAGATCGCCACATTCTTATTTGCCGGTGTAGCTGCAACTTTCTTGCCCTCACTTAAGACTGTCCTCAGCAGTTCCTTCATACTCGTTTTGACGTAACTCCCCGCAACAGCGATTTTTACA
>CAYVOS010000124.1:0-3182 GCA_964453515.1 uncultured Candidatus Saccharibacteria bacterium
TAGGCGTAGGGCCTAAGGAGATCTTCCGTTCGAACAGAAAGCACTGACAGGACCCATTCATGTGCCTGGTTCGAGGGTACATGGGAATCACGTAAGTGCCGGTATATACCCATGTACTCAACAGCTAACTGTGAGATGGATTCCGCGGTTGCGGATCCGTACTGACCTTCCTTAAGGTACCCGCTCAAGATAAGTTCTGTGACAAGCTCATGGCCTACTTTTTCTGGCTGGTGCTTAACGACGAAAAGCAGACGCTTGTAGAAGCGCTTAATGGCGCGCTGCAGGATAATGCGGCCTTCAGTATACTCGGCAGCGTTACGGAGCTGTTCGTAGGCGCTTGAGATGGTTCTCCCCGTTCCAGGGGTATCTATGTGTTCTCCGCTGGCGTTGTGTTTTCGTACGGCCGCGTCATACGAACGGGCTGATTCTAACTGCTGATGCAGTGACTCTAATGCTCGGCTTGATGCCATAATTACCGTATATTATATAAGCTTGCGAAATTATATGCTATGTGTATAATTTAGTATGATTTCACATCTGTTATGCGGGTCTAGCTCAGTTGTTTAGAGCGCGTCCTTGCCAAGGACGAGGCCAGGGGTTAGAGTCCCCTGACCCGCACCAACGAGGATACTGAAGTATTTTTGAGCTTGAAAAGCTCGTTCATACCTGTTAATTCAGTACCATCGCTGGTTACAGAAACGAGTTCTGCATATGTTGGCGTTTCATTAAACAGAACACTGAAAAAGTCAGCCTTTTTAAGCGGATCACTCTGTTGTAATAGCAGGTAGTCCATGTGTTGCAGAAAATATTTGGCGTATTTTAGGACGATCACGAAGTCTATAGGCTGCTCTTTTTGTTTCTGCTCTTTCTCTTCATTGAGCTTGTTGATCTCCTGTTCGACCTGCATGAGTTCCTCCTCCATGAATTTAATTGCCGTAGGGCTGCTGAGAAGCTTTATTTTATCGACCGTGGCAAACGCTTGTGCTTGCAGCTCGCCGATGCGCTTATCAAGCAGAGCCTCTTCCTGGCCGAACTCATTACGCCGTTGTTGCCAAACGGTCTCAATAGCTTCCATGACTTTATCGATGTGTTCTTGCGTGAACGTAACTTTGCGCACGAATTGTTCCACGGTAGCCTCTAGCTTGTCCTTCGGCACTCGGTAGTGGTGTCCACGCTTATTGCAGTGGTAACCAGGGTAGTACTTATAGCGGCCCTTCGCGGCACTCCCAAAGAATGGACGCCGACACTCGGAGCAGGTGACGACCTTACGATATGGATACTCGGCGTTATGTATGCCCTTTCTCAGTTGGTGCTCGGGCGGCCGTTGCTTACCTATTGATACGACGCCGTTCTCAATGCTTAAGATGAGTTTGCCGCGATTGGCCTTGTTGAAGGTCTCAAAGTCTATTAGGCCGTCAAAGCGAGCTTTGACCGGTTGGTCTTCTGTCCACTTTTCACGGATCACACCGGCATATATGGGGTTCTGGATGTAGAGCCAGAATCGTTTGAGTGTCAATTTGCCACCACCGCTCCTGCCGGTTATCTGCGTTTTGTCGGTCTTTGCCCGGCGGTTGAAATACCGCGATGTATAACCGAGGCTGTTGATCTCTTCGACTATTTTGGTGTCGCTTAGGTGGCCTTGGCATCTGAGCTCAAACATTTTTTTGACGAACGGCGCTTCATCCTCGTTGGGTATGAGGATATATCGTTTACCGTTGCCGGTTTCGACCCGTTCACTCTTGAGGCCATACGGGGCAGAGCGCATCCAATAGCCCATACGGGTGTAGCGGACTTGCGCACCGATCATGCGGCTTAGAATATCGCGTACTTCGTCTTTGGCGCGCTCCGCTTCCAGTAGCTCCGTCTTACGTGAAGGGGAGTATTCGCTCCAACGGTATTTAACGCCGAGGTGCTCCAGCGTGTTGACTTTTACGTTGCTAATAACACCGTAAATATCCTCCAGCGAAACGCCGTGAGGCTCAAGCTGGCTCTTGAGCAAATCGTACGCGGTTGATCCGGCACGGGTGAAACGGTCAATCGACTTGACGATGACGACGTCAATCTTATTCTTCGGGTCTATGGCGTAATCCACGACATGCTGCATCGGCTGGTAGGACTCTTTCGATGCAGACTCAAGGTAGGTAAGTATCTTAACAATTTTGATGTTGCGTGTTGGGGCGTACCGCTCACCTTGCTCGATTTGCGCTTCCGGCGAGTCGCCATCAATGCCCTGACCGATAGTTGAAACGCGTACCGCCAGAAGGCCGTTACGCGGCCGCTGGTAATTGGGATTCATCTACGCCACCTCCAATCTGCTTTAAGAGCTTTTGACCAGTCGTTTGATCCTCGACAATGCGATCAACAATCAAGTTGGCAAGTACGTAAATTCGCTCTTCCGTAGGCATGTTGGCGTACTTGGGCATTTCACCCGTGTTCTTGTTCTTTGAGCCCCGTAGTCGTCCCATCCGTTTACCCTCGTTTATCTTGATTCTTTCACCAAAGCAAAAAGAGCTTCGGCTGCAATCAGCGAGGCTTTAACAATCGGCTAAACTCTTGATTTAATCTTCGGGTTTCGGGGGGCGAGCGCCAGTCTTCTTACGCCCACCAAGGTCTTTTTCCACGAGCTTCTTTAATTTCTCGTCGTCTTCTTTAGCTATGGCTCCCAGTACGAACTCGGTCAGTGTGAGCCCGCGCTCCCACGCGACTTGCTTGGCACGGTCAATCGTTGTAGTACTAGCGACGACCTGAAATCGGCTACGTGATTCTGACATATATTGTATTGTACTACAAATGCTGCGCCCCTATATCCTCCAATAGGAGGAGCGGTTAAAAAACCACTCCTCCTCGTCCGAATACCGCAAGCTCTGAAATATTTGTTGGGCGGAAGAAAATGTCCCGCTCAATCGTAATGCCTGCGGGGTGTTCGACACTACTAAGCTCAGATAATGAGAAGTATCCGAACTCGACTTCATGCCCGCTGACCAGTCCCCAACACGTATCTTTGCCGTCGTACTCTATGACATACCACGTCCAGTTACTAGCCGGGTGAAAGAACTTGGCGGCAGCGATTTTATTCTCTGTCGGTACGTCTTCCGTTTTGTAAAGCTGCGGCAGCTTTCGTGCAATATTCTTCGTAAGCAGGCTACTCATTGGTCACCTCAACTTTGAAGATGTGCTGTTTT
>CAYVOS010000125.1:0-3122 GCA_964453515.1 uncultured Candidatus Saccharibacteria bacterium
AGCAAGCTGAAACACTTGTTGAACGTAACTTTTTTCTTCGTTATGACCGTTTGGCAAAAGTTAAACGGTTCGTACTAACTTGGGTGCTCCTTATCCTGCTGCTTGTCGGTTCGGTTGTAGCCGAAACCAGAAGCCTGAGCGGCTACTATCAATCGTTACAGCCAGCCCCCGGTGGAATTTATACCGAAGGTATTGTCGGTTCATATACCAATGCAAATCCGCTCTATGCAACTGATGAAGTCGACCAGACCATCTCTAAGTTAATCTTTGCGGGCTTACTTACCTACAATGACAAAGATCAGCTAGTCGGCGACCTTGCAGACAGTTGGCAATCTGAGAATGGCGGTATGCAGTATCTAGTACATTTACGTCCCCACGAAACATGGCAGGATGGTCAGCCGCTGACGGCGAATGATGTCGCCTTTACGATCCATGTTATACAAAATCCGGATGCGGAATCGCCGCTCAATTCGAGTTGGCAAGGTGTTACGGTATCGGTCGTGAACAGCCAAACCGTGAAATTTACCTTACCGAATCCGCTTGCATCGTTCCCGTATTCTTTAACGACCGGTATTATCCCCGAGCATATACTTAAGGACGTGCCTATGGATGAAATGCGCTCGATTAGTTTCAATACTACCCAACCTATTGGCGCCGGACCATTTGCGCTCAAGCAAATTCTGGTAAGCGGTGATACGCCACAGACGCAAGAGGAGCAGGTAGCGTTGCGGCCGTTTAGAGGATACTGGGCGGGCGCACCGAAGCTTGATTCATTTGTTGTGCATTCGTTTGGTGATGATCAGCACATGGAGGGGAGCTTTAATAAAGGGGACTTAAACGCAATGGTTGGGCTAGACAGCTTACCCGCTAACTTGGCACATAATAGTTCCGTGCAGACTTATCAGATGCTTCTTACTGCAGCCAATTATGTTTTCTTCAACACGAAAGAAGGGGTCTTGGCGGATGCAAAAGTACGACAAGCGCTCGTGCAAGACTCCAACGTTCTGAGCATTATTGACCAGCTAGGGTATCCGACCATGCCGGTAGACGAGCCACTGTTGCGCGGTCAGCTGGGATATAACCCAGCCTATCGTCAGTTAAGCTACAATACGACTGCTGCCGCAGCAACACTCACCTCAGATGGCTGGTTGCCGGGGAGCAACGGCATACGGTATAAAAATGGTCAGCCGCTGACGTTCGATCTGTTTGCGCAAAACACTCCCGAATTCACGAAGGTGACCAGTACACTATCGCAAGCCTGGCATAAGCTCGGGGTTGACACGAATGTCTATTTGCAATCTGCTACCGATTTACGGCCGACCATTGAATCACATAGCTACGATGCACTGCTGTATGGCATTTCAATAGGGGTGGACCCCGATGTGTATGCATACTGGGATAGTTCACAGGCTGATGTCCGATCTGTAGAACGGTTAAACTTCTCTAACTATTCGTCACCTACTGCTGATACTGCCCTTGAGGCAGGGCGGACCCGTCTCGACCCTGCACTACGGGTAATTAAGTATCAGCCTTTCCTGCAAGCCTGGCAGCAAGATGCGCCTGCACTCGGTTTGTACCAACCCCGATTCTTATACATCACACGCGGTACGGTCTTTGGCTTACATGAGCACCTGATCAATACCGATACCGATCGTTTTGATAATGTTCAGAACTGGCAAATTCGCCAAATTCCCACTACGATCAACTAAAGACAAACCACTTTAACTTGCCACCACTTCCGCACGGAATCCCAGTAACTCGTAGGCAAACGTTCGTGACTCCAAGTACTGCTTGAACTCTTCGGCCACTTCCTTGAGCTTGGTAATGTGTCGGTTGTGTGTCACATGGCTTCTGCCGGCCTTCCAAACGTGCTCCTGGGGATTGAAGTCCGGTGTGTACGGTAGAAAACAGACTGTTTCGGCATTGCCGTCGTCGGTTAGCCATTCCTGTGTCTTTCTGCCCTTGTGCCAGCCAGCATTGTCCCAGAAGATGACCAACTTACTCGTTGGATACAATGCCCGAACCTTCGTGAGTACTTCTGCTGTCGCCAACATGTTCTGCTTGTCTGTCACAAAGGTGTGCTGCTGACCTGTCTTCAAATTGAGGAAGCCGTAAAAACTTTGCCGTTTCTTTGTAGTATTAATTTCCAGTACTGGCGAATAATCGCCACGGGGCAGCCAGATCTTTTGCGTGGTGGTGGCGTTGGTGAGTACCATTTCGTCCTCGCACAGGATGACTGTATCCGGTTCATGCCAATACTGTTCGAGGACTGGTTTCGTGTCCGCCGCCCAAGCGGCTTTTACTTCAGGGTCGGATCTCTCGTAGACTTTGCCAGGCAGATGGAAGCTGAGCTTTGCTTCATGGAACAGGACGTAATGACTGGTCTTGCTTTTGTATGCTTTACCGAACACTTCTTGTATGTAACGCCCCAACCAGTATGTTGACCAGTGTTCGTCACTGCTTGCAGCAACGACGTCTTTCGGCTGCTTGGTTTGTAGGATTTGAATAAGGGTTTCGCGTTCCTGTTTCGTGAGCACCCGGTTACGGTTGCTTCGCCGTTTATCCTCAAAAGCCGCGATGCCTTGCATGAGATACTGGGCTTTGAGTCGTTTGGCATGGTCTTTTGTATACCCGGAGAGGCTTATGTCACCGTCGCCGGCTAACAGCAGTACGGCCATGGCCCGGCGGGCAGCAGCACCGTCTTTGAGTTGCTTCTGTTCCAGCTTGAGTTGCGCTATTTGTTTTAGTTTCACACTACACAGTGTGACGAACAGGGGCAGGAGTGGCAAGTCAGAGTGTTATGTCTTTAGTAGTTGCAGATTACTCGGGTAATTTGCTACAATTACCCCTGTATTTAAAATATGCCGCGGTGGTGAAATTGGTATACACGCTAGTTTCAGGTACTAGTGGGCGCAAGCTCGTGGAGGTTCAAGTCCTCTCCGCGGCACCATAGAGTACGAAGTTGCTCTGTTAGCGCATCAGCTTCATCACGACCCCTGTTATTGGGGTCTTTTTGATTGGTTTGGTTACGCTCTTTACGTATTTCCTAATATCTCCTTTGTTAGAGTAGCCTCAGTTCGACATAAGAGTCTCCTCGTTTTTGTCTAGATAACAGGGCGTAA
>CAYVOS010000126.1:0-2976 GCA_964453515.1 uncultured Candidatus Saccharibacteria bacterium
TAACCAGGTCTATTGGCAAACACCCCAGCCGGCACTCGTAACCCCGACGATGGATCTGGGTGTACCGGTTGCTATTAGTCTGCCCCGGCTAGGTATCAACTTAGGGATTCTGCCGGGCCGCTATGCGCCGACGACCCAGGAGTGGCTCCTGGACCGAACCCATGCCTTTTATATTCTCCCCGGCACTGCGCCACTGAACACTACCGCAGTTCCTTTAATTTACGGTCACGACATTCCGGCAGTTTTTGAAGATCTTGATGGTATTGCACCCGGAGAAGTTATGACTATCACGAACAATACGGGGGTTACCCTCACCTTCCGCTACGTGGGTGAAAACATCGTTAACCCAAATGAAGGCGCTCAGCTCAATTCGTTCCCGAATGACCACAAGTCTATCAACCTGCTGACTTGTTACGGCGAGTGGTTCACCCAGCGTCGCATTATGCACTTTGAATTTGTCAGCAGCACGCATCAGGCGACAGGTACAACCACATGAAATTCACGATCGTAATGTACGACTTGATCGCCTCGCTCAGCCTTTTCAATTTTGTCCGCATATTGATTATGCTCATTGGATCAGATCTGTACGATATGCACGAAATGGCCAAACGGCACCGAGACAAAAAGCACTCGCCGTATGAGCCACTCGTCAGTGTTATCATCCCGGCATACAACGAAGAAGTCGGCGTCATCCGCACCCTCGACTCCATCCGCGCGAACAGGTATGCGAACTATGAAGTTATCGTGGTAGATGACGGTTCAACGGATAAAACAGCGAAAGTGATACGATCGTACATCAAAAAGATACCGGCCGTTGAACTTCGCTCCTACCTGACTCGTGAGCGCCGATCAGCAAAATTGCAGCGACACTACGAGCACGCCCCTGCCCGCAGAAGTCGGTTCGTACTCGTCAGCCAGCACAACGGCGGCAAAGGTGCCGCATTAAACAACGGCATCAAAAATTATGCAAAAGGTGAGCTTGTCATGGTAGTTGACGCGGATTCCCTGCTCCATCCAAAGGCAATCGAAAAGATGGTGCAGCATTTTCGAGACAAACGAGTTATGGCAGCCGCATCGAACGTCAAGGTCATACCGTCGAAATCAATCCTCGGGATTGCGCAGCGCATAGAATATCTCATCTCTTACCGCATGAAACGATCTCTGACTTACTTCGGTATGGAGTACATCATCGGCGGAGTGGGATCTACGTTCCGTCGCTCAATACTGCTCGAGTCAGGGCTGTACGATACGGACACCATGACGGAAGATATTGACCTGACGCTAAAACTTATCAAACGCTACGGGAACAAGGAGTATCGCATTCATTACGCAGCCGACGTGTTGACCTACACGGAACACGTCCTGAGTTTTCGCTCGCTCACCAAGCAACGCTTCCGCTGGAAGTTCGGTCGTTTCCAAAGCTTACTGAAAAATCGGTCCCTCTTTTTCAGCCGCACTGACAAATACGCCAAGCAGCTTACGTGGTACCAACTGCCGTACGCGATCTTTGGCGAGTTCGTTCTACTCCTAGAGCCATTCCTCGTAGCGTACATTCTGTACGTTACCGTCCGCTACCTCGACTTCTCGTCGATGTTGTCGGTCTACTGCATTATCTCATCCTTCGTATTTTTGATGCTCCTTGGTGAAGACAGCGAGTCATGGCGCTCAAAAGGATTCATGAGTATCGTGCTCCCCGTGGTCTACTTCTTGATGTATATTCTCACAGCCGTAGAACTTATCGCGTTACTGCAATCGATGCGCCAATTAAAGAAGCTCTTTGACCATCAGGTATACGCGGGTAGCTGGAAGCATGTTGAGCGCTCAGGCAAACTGGTTACGTTAACTACGTAACCTTTTGCACTAACCTTGCTACTTCATAACTCCTGCAGCTGAACCTACCATAAGCACACTCGCGAATGCCACCAAATTAACTTGCAGCCTCGGGTATGCCTGTAGCAAACGAATGTGCCATGAGGTCCGCCGGCTGTAGCGCCACACGAACGTTAGCTTCGTGTATTGTATCGTGAAGATAACGCCGCAGACGGCAAGCAGTGACCATTGCGCCCAATTAACGGCGCGAACCGTAGCTTTTGCCGCCGCCAATGACGCAAAGGGATCCGGATTTACAGGATACTGCCGCGATATTACCGGAGCTTTTGGCGTAACGGTAACGGGTGCCGCATGAACAACGGAAGACACCGGCGTTGCCGGCTTCGAATTACTTGCGGTGGGCACGACGGGTTTAGCTGAGTTCGTCTGGATCGGTGCCGTGAGAACCGGTAGTTTGACAGGCTGGCCAAACTCCATCACCACAAGTGTGGTCTGCTCTCCCAGCAGTGTTCCATTCACCACGGCAATGCCGACGTCTTGGTACCTGGCGTTGAGTAAATTTGTTCGATGTTCAGGGCTGTTCATCCAGGCGGCGATAACCTGACTTGAGGTGTCGAAATTTTTCGCGAGGTTCTCTGCCGCAGCCGTGTAGGCATAACCTGCATTAGTGATAAAATCCCAGGGTGTCTCACCAGAAGGTGAATCATGCGCCCAGTAGTTTTCGGCGAACATATCTGCCGCTTTGTGTGCTGCCGCCATCATAAGCTGCGCATTCTCGGTAAGCTTCGGACTGCCTGCCTGCAACCGCTGTTCGTTTGTCAGCGTGAATATGTCGGAACTGCTGATAGCCGTAGCATAATTTGCTAGCCTAACGTTATGTAAAGCCAGACCTGCACCCATAAGGGCGCAGATATATACTGCCAGTACGCCCACGCGCACGGTGACCATACTCCAGCGTGCCGCATAACTGCTTTTAGCGGGTGCTCGCCGGTAAACCCTCTGTCCCAGTCGGTATACCATAGGTAGTAGCAATAATACGCTACATTTTTGCGTTTACGCAATTACCTGTTATGGTAATGCTTACCCTTACTCCCTAAAATAAGGCCATTACTAGGACACTAAGCTGTCAAGGTATATACCTTTCTC
>CAYVOS010000127.1:0-2923 GCA_964453515.1 uncultured Candidatus Saccharibacteria bacterium
GGCGAACGCCTAGCGTCTTTAGATAAGTCGTAACCATTAATCAAGAATATATTTATCGGTGTTGTAGGGGACGCAGCATCGGATCGTCACCGATTGGGCAACAGCAGAACAAGGGCTGTAGACCTACCAACGATAGTTCGATGTATGTCTGTGATGAATGAATGCTACGTAATGTCAGGTCAGAGTGCTTCGATTGAAGTTTGGCCGTGGTTTTCGGTCTGGCCTGCACCTGTTCTAGTATGGTGGCCTGACCAAGTTGCGGCCAGGGCTGTTAGCGACAGTAAGACCATCGCAGCAACTAGTCCGGCAGAGCGTCCCATATGCATGGTTGCATGCAACGCAAGTGTAACGACAGCAACACCGAATGCTGTGCCAAGCCCACGTGCAATGTTTACTAAGCCCCCAGCGGCAGCGGTCTGGTGTTTTTTAACTGATGACATTATTGCTGCGTTATTAGCTGGGATGTAAATCCCCAAGCCTATACCAAGCGCACCAAGTAGAATTACGGTCACTATATCCTGAGCCGGAACTGCCAGCAGGCCTGCACTGAGCGTTGCTAATACGCCGCCAATTATTGTCCGAAGGCGATCTTGCCATTTCCGCGGAAAAATTCGTTCAGTCCCGATGGCCGCTAGCCCGAATCCAGCTGGTAGTGCGCTGAGTAGCAACCCTGTCCTCAAGACGCTTTTGCCATTGGCATCAAAAATCTGAGGAAACAGTACAAGCGGACCGAATAGGACCATATATGCAAACAGAGCGCCTACCAGCATATGGGCTATGCCGCTAGACTTTAGCATCTTGATATTGATCATTGGTGCTGGCGTATGATACTCCCACCATGCAAGACCCGCCAAGGATAGTATTGAAAACGCTGCAATAACGAAAGTATCAAGTCCCGATAAGCCCAGGCCGGAGACACTTGAAACAAGTACTAAGGTTGAGATGGCGGCAGTGGCAAGCAAGAGCAACCCTGTCCGATCTGATGGTTCACTTGGAGCTCGCTCCTGTGTTCTTGGCAACAAGAACCAGCCCGCGGCTATGGCTAAGATGCCTACCGGTACATTGATAAAGAATATCCAGCGCCAAGTTGTCGAAGCAATGAGGATGCCGCCGAGTAGCGGACCGAGCGCCAGCCCAAGTGATTGGGCGGCTGCTTGAACTCCCAGCGCAGCGCGCTTGTGATGGGCGGGGGCATTAGTTGCCACCAAGGCTACACTGTTAGACTGCAGCATTGCGGCTCCGGCAGCCTGGAACACCCGGTAAAGGATGAGTAGAAACAGTGAAGGCGCTAGACCGCAGGCGGCAGAGGCTGCTGTAAATACGATGAACCCGTACAGGTATATCAGTTTACGCCCATGTCGGTCAGATAATTTGCCGATTGGTACGAGCATGGTTACGAGCGTAATTAGGTAAGCTAACGAGACCCACTCAACACCTGCCAGATGTGCAGAAAATTGACGTTGTAGGGCTGGAAATGCTAGCGTCACAATACTTGCATCAAGTTGACCCATAAAGGCACCAAAACAAACGGTGGCAACCACTAGCCAAGGTGCCCAACGGTTATTCCGTATAAAGGCAGGTCTCGCGGATTCGCGCGTTAATTTCGTTGCTAATGTACGCCCAAACATCAATGTGTGATAATAGGTGCTCATGTATATGCAGACGTATTTCGCTTATGTGGTTAACTCTTATAGTGTATCAAAATAAAAATATCCGCATACACATACGCCCTCAACACATCCGAACACTACTGCCTTACCAGCTTATGTGGGGGTTTTAGAATCAGGTGGTACAAAGATTGTTCGACGAAGTGAGTAGCGAAAGTCAGCCTAGGTCGAAGTAGTGAGTTATGAATTAGTTTTCGCTTGCTGCTTAGGTTTTTTGCTTTCCTTTTTGCGAGGTGATTTACCTTTTGCCATAAATATTTTCCTTTCCACGTTTTAATATGGGCATGTTTTGGTCAAGGTGCGTGATTGGAGGGGCTGATTCTCAAAGACAAATGCGTGTTTTTCCCAAAATAGATTACCCTCGGTGGTCGCTTGAACACTACCTGGCCGGGGCGGTCTAAGGCGTCCGATCCATATGTCATTTAAATTGTATTGCTTATCGGTTTGGTTATAATCTAAAACAATTGTTAAGTGTCGAGTTGGGAGTGGGTCACCATTTTTGACGAATCGGGTATAGATATCTTCCCGTGTCAGCTGCGCATAAAACACAACATTGGTGTCAGTTGTCTCTACGACGTAGTCGTAGCCTATAGTGCGTCCCATATCCTGTTCGATACTGACCGTTTTATCGGTTAGCTTCGCGTGCTGTAATACCTCTGTGGCCAAGGTCAGTAGGCTGGGTTGCTGTGCGATATGTTTTGCAGCATCAGAAGTGATAAGGTCAACATATACAGGGATATTATCGTACGTGTACCCTATAAAGTGGCCCATTGCTCTCTCTTCTCTTGGCTATGTGTCGGAGTGTTCGGGTCTTTAAACATGGACGCAAGGAATAGTCGTGCAACATCCACGACCGGTCCAGAGGTAGGCGCGTGAAACCACTTAAGTCCAGGTGTTGTATTAACCTCTAGAATGTATGCCTGTCCAGATGGTTCCACTAGGTAATCTACTGCAGCAAAGTTAAGGCCAAGTATTTGTGCAGCCTTAAGGGACGAGGATATCAAATCCGGGTCCCACGCGCTCGTGGGGTACGATATCCGCTGCAATGGCCTGTCCTCTGCAACCGAAGTACCATAGTCACTGCGATGCACGCCTATGACCGAACTATTTAGGACAAGGTATCGTAATTCATTTCCTGAGATGTATTTCTCAAGGATATATTTTGTGATAATTAACTCCTGAAGTTGGGATGGTGTAGTTACGATATGAATATCGTGAGCACCACAGCCGGAGATGGGCTTTGCAATAATTCTTCC
>CAYVOS010000128.1:0-2870 GCA_964453515.1 uncultured Candidatus Saccharibacteria bacterium
CCCAACTTCCACGGGCTGACGGCTAAAGGTTGACCCTGACCTGTGAGCAGGCATTGCGGGACTCATTGCTCCAGAGGAGGGCTTATGGTATAATTATAGCTAATACAAGAAGTTAAGCGGGCGCTTACTTATGAACAGCAAGCGTATTTTTTATGACAAAAGCCACCCAAGATCCGACTAAGATCCGGAATATCGCTATTATTGCTCACGTCGACCATGGTAAAACCACGTTGGTGGATGGGCTGCTTAAGCAGTCTAAAACCTTTCGAGATAACCAGGCGGAAATGAGCCAGACGCTCATTATGGACAGCGGCGACCAAGAACGTGAACGCGGCATTACTATTACCGCGAAAGTAACCGCCGTACAACACGACGATTATCGGATTAACATTATCGATACTCCGGGGCATGCCGACTTCTCCGGTGAAGTCGAGCGTACCTTGAACATGGCTGACGGTTGCCTGTTGATCGTTGATGCCCAAGAAGGGCCGATGCCTCAGACGAAGTTCGTGCTTACCAAGGCATTGGCGCAGGGGCTCAAGCCTATCGTTATCATTAATAAAATTGACAAGCCGGGAGCCCGTATCGCCGAAGTTGAAGATGAACTTGCCGATCTATTTCTGGAACTGGCGGTTGATGAATCGCAGCTACACTACCCAACCTACTTTGCAGTCGGTAGGGCTGGTAAGGCTTGGAAAAGCCCGCCGGTAAGCGCGGAGGCTGACGGTGATCTCGATGTTATCTTTGATGCAATCATTGCTGATGTTCCGGCTCCAGCTGTTGAGATCAACAAACCTTTCCAAATGCTGGTAACGGCACTAGCCTGGGATAATTTCAAGGGTAAGTATGCGGTCGGCCGTATTACCCGCGGTACTATCAAGAGTGGAGACCAGGTTGCGCTCTGTAAGAAAGACGGTACTACTTCGAAAGCAAAAGTTGAGTTGGTATTTATGAGTCACGGTGTCAGTAAGTTTGAGGTCGACGAAGGTGTTGCTGGAGATATTGTCCAACTGACCGGTGTCGGCGACGCTCAAATTGGCGAAACGATTGCCGATGTTACACAGCCTGAACCGTTGCCGGTATTGGAAGTCGAAGCACCTACACTGCGAATTTACATGGGTCCGAACACCTCGCCATTCAAGGGAACTGAGGGTGATTTTAATACGTCACGCCAGATTGGTGAGCGCCTGCATAAGGAACTAGAAACTAACGTCGGTCTTCGCGTTGAAGACGATAGCATTGGCTTTCTCGTTTCGGGTCGTGGTGAATTGCATCTGTCGGTTCTCATCGAAACCATGCGCCGCGAAGGCTATGAGTTCGAGGTTGGCCGTCCCCAGGTTGTTACTCACATCGAAGACGGCCAAATTGTCGAACCGGTTGAAGAGCTGATCGTAGAAGTTCCAGCTGAACATGTCGGTACTGTCCAGATGGAACTCGGCCAGCGTCGTGCAGTTCTGAAAGAACAGTTTGCTAGCCCGAAAGGAGTTACAAAACTGATATATGAATTGCCAACCCGAGCCCTGCTTGGACTCCGAAACATTCTGATGACCCAAACTAAGGGCACGATCGTCATGAACTCGCTCGTGGCTGGTTACCAGGCAGTTGGTGCACCATTGCAGCAGCTTAGGAACGGCGTTCTGATTGCGTTCGAAACCGGCACGGCCATGCCGTATTCACTCGAGACCGCTGAAGCCCGCGGAACGTTGTTTATAGGGCCGGCCACTAAGGTTTATGCCGGACAGGTTATTGGTCTAAACAACCGCCAGGAAGACATGGAGATCAATGTTTGTAAAGCCAAGCACCTGACTAATATGCGTAGTAAATCCAGTGACGGTGTTGTCCAGCTAACACCGCCGACTATCTTGAGCCTCGAACAGTGCCTGGATTTTATTGAGAACGATGAACTATTGGAAGTCACGCCGAAATCTCTGCGACTTCGCAAGCGTGAGCTTGATCCCATCAAGCGAAAGCGCCAACAGAGATAAAAAAACTGCACAGCTAACGTCACAAGATTTAGTGTCATCTAATTTCTTTATTGCATAAGTATGGTCTGAAGAACGGGGATGATGTGTTACATTCCTGTATCTAAATAATAGGCAATAACGAGAAGAAAGAATGGTACCAGCAGCGACATGCCGATAAGGATACTGTTTTTAACGCAGATTGGCGTATTGTTAGTTATAACTACTTCGGTGTAACTTAATTGTTGTTTGATTACGCTGACCTGCAGGTTGAGCTATCTTCGCACCCAGATGGACAGCCTTCGGCTACATCTTCGAGCATGTCTGCAAGTGTATGTAGCATCTGCTCACTCTACTGTTTACGGTGCGTGACAGGATTGATGTATAGCAGCGTAGCATACGCATGAAAGCGTTTCTTTAGATCCATTTGACTGGACCCATGCTGTTATGTAAGAGTCGGCGTTCTGTGGCGAGCTTTACCGTTTGGTCATAGTAATCCATTTCAGATTCCAACCGATCCCAGCCTTTCTTGGTGAGACGGTAGAAGCGTCGGCGATCACCAGCCTCATCGCTCGGTATTTCTTCGATAAAGTTTGCTTCATTTAATTCTTTCAGTCGACCATACAAGGCGCCGGGGCCGAGTTTTACGCGGCCGCCTGAGTCGTGTTCGACCTGCTGCATGATCTCATAGCCGTGCCGCGGCTTAAGGCTCAAGGCGAACATAATACTGAAGGTTACTTGGGGTAATAGCAGGAAAGATAGTTGCTTCATACTCCAATAGTATCAAAAAATGATATAACGTAAAAGAATGCATAGCACAATTAACCACTCTTGTTTTTCTATATGTCATATCCCGAGAGTATACCCATGCGTCAAGGAGAAGATAAAATGGGCGCAGTCTCGCCCGCA
>CAYVOS010000129.1:0-2863 GCA_964453515.1 uncultured Candidatus Saccharibacteria bacterium
CGCGCCGAATTTACCAACAATAATCCATTCCTGTTTATTAATGCCAGTGGGCAAAAGGCAGGTGCGAAATAAGATGAACAGTAAGAAACTATACTACATCCTCATTGGTACCCTGGTAATCCTCGGAGTTGGGCTCGTGTTTGGCGCCCGTGAAGCGAACAGTATCTTGGGAAGTCAATCCTATAGGCTGGTTGCCCTCAAGGCTTCCGACCTAGCCACCGGTGAACAAGAAACGCAACTCGCCCAGGATAAAAAAGACATTGCAAAATATGCCGACCTCAACACCATAGCTAAGAGCGTTGTGCCGCAAGATAAAAACCAGGCGCTCGCTGTTCGCGAAATCGCCGATCTTGCTGCGGCAAGTGGGATTTCGCAATTAAGTTCAGTTGCTTTTGCGCCATCAACACTCGGCACAATCACTACTGTAAAAACCCCAGCAGGGCTAACACAGGTTACGCCGGTGAAGACCATACCTGGTGTATATGATTTACAGATTACTATTACCCAATCATCCACCGCCGAAGTTTCATACAGCAGCTTCATTAGCTTCCTGCAAAAAATTGAACAAAATCGTCGCACTGCGGAGGTGACTAGCATTAATATCATACCTGACCAGAAAGCACCTGACCAGATTTCATTCACCTTAGTAATAGACGAGTTTATAAAGCCATGAAGTCAGATAATCTAAAAACTCAATTACAGCAAGTATCAAAAAAGCTACTAGCAGCACGCATACCGCTTTTTCTATTGCTCGTAGCTACTGTATATGCCTTCGTTGCCTGGCGTATTTCAATTCTACAAAACGCTCAACCAAGTGCTAATTCGGTTAGCTCACAAGTCCAGTCTATGCCACATATTGACCAAACAACAATAAGCAAGATTCAGAGGCTACAGAGCAACAGCGTGAGCGTTAACGCGCTCTTCAACCAAGCTCGTCAAAACCCATTCCAAGAGTAGACCTACTTGTCGCTCGGCAGTGGGAACTGCGATGCAAACGAAACAACTTCTTGGCGAATTGATTCCAGTTTCTTTTCGTCTTCACGCGCGTCAATTGCCGACCTCATCCACTCAGCAACCAGCTCCATATGCTCTTCTTTGAGCCCACGAGTAGTCAGTGCCGGTGTACCCAAGCGAATGCCACTCGGACGATAAGGCGGTAGCGGATCGTCGGGAATCACATTCTTATTAAGCGTTAGACCAATTTTATCGAGCGCCTCCTCGACAATTTTTCCGTCAAGATTAAACGAAACCTTAACGTCCGCCACAATCATATGATTATCTGTTCCATTGGTAATCAGCTTGAAGCCGCGCTTCATCATTTCATCTGCTAGGCGCGTTGCGTTTTTCAATATTTGTTCGGCATAGATTTTAAACTCTGGCGTGCCCGCTTCACGAAAGGCTACAGCTTTCGCTGCAATGGTATGCATATGCGGGCCTCCCTGCAAACCCGGAAATACCGTACGGTCTATTAAGGTCGGCAGGTTCTCGACTGTTTTATCGACCGGCTTCAATGGGTTTGATACGGTGCCTTTTGAGAGAATCATTGCACCGCGTGGTCCGCGAAGCGTCTTATGTGTCGTTGTCGTGATGACATGGAAGCCGTAATCGAACGGGTTTGCAAGTACCCCCGCGGCGATCAAGCCGGCAATATGCGCCATATCCGCCACGAGTACCGCACCGACTTCGTTGCCGATTTCGGCAAACTTCTGATAATCCAGCTCTCTTGGGTATGAAGAAAATCCGGCAAGGATGATCTTTGGCTTCGTCTTGAGCGCGACATCACGCATTTCGTTATAGTCGATTTCACCGGTTTCAATATCCTTGATCCCATAACGTACAAAGTTGAAGAGCTTCGCGGAAATTGTGCCGGGACGTCCGTGTGTTAAGTGACCACCATGACTCAGTTCCATACCCATAATAGTATCGCCCGGCTCTAGCCATGCATGGTATACCGCTTCATTTGCCGGCGCACCGGAATGAGCCTGTACATTAGCATGGTCCGCTTTGAATAAGGCTTTTGCTCGGTCAATCGCCAGTTGTTCTACTAGGTCCGTGTTAACCTGGCCCCATAGTAGCGCTTGCCTGGAAAGCCTTCCGAATACTTATTTGTAAAAATACTGCCCATCGCAGTGAGCACGTCACGGCTTACGTAGTTTTCGCTCGGAATGAGCTCCAAACCCTCACGCTGCCGTTTCTCTTCGGACTTGATAAGTTTTTCTATCTCTTCATCTTGCATATGTACGTCGTCCATAAAAAAGCTCCTAAATAAATCTTCTCCCAAAAGTAATAGCTCGGTGCGTACAAAAGTCATTAGATCATTACCCTATTGTATCACCTTAGAATAAAATGGGAGTTAACACGGGAAAAAGCACAACCTTTTTAGTATTGCTTTAGAAATATCATATATGATATTATCTTCACGTTATGCAAGCGACCAACGAAAAAATAGGTAGGCTAATTGCCCAGATACGACAAGACAGAAACTTAACCCAGACAGAATTTGCCCGCCAGCTGAGTACTAGCCAATCGGCAGTAAACCGTATAGAACACGGTAAGCAGAACTTGAGCCTGGAGACACTAGGGCGTATTAGTGACGTCCTGAATAAGCAACTCATTTCACTGAGTGGTGGTGCCGTGAACCTTCGCATAGAAGGCGGCCACGAGCTCAAAGGCGAAATTACGCTTAAGACAAGCAAGAACGCTGCCGTCGGGTTGCTGTGCGCAAGTTTACTGAACTACGGCGTTACCCGCTTTGAACACTTCCCTCGCATCGAGGAAGTCTTCCGTATTATCGAAGTACTTGAAAGTATCGGCGTTCAGGTTAAGTGGTACAACGGCAATAACGTTGAAATTCGTCGTCCGG
>CAYVOS010000130.1:0-2855 GCA_964453515.1 uncultured Candidatus Saccharibacteria bacterium
GCTTGGCAGAGACCTACGCCTGACGGCGTCGGTTGCTTAGGTCGAGCTGGGGTTAGCTAAAGAGCTTACCTGTGGCGATATTAGTCTTAAAACAGATGAGATAACAGTCAGATTAGTAAACACTCCTAGTAGGGGCATGATAGCCGATATTGAGCTTGAGATTTTTGCTCATGCCTTCAAGGAGCGAGTAGAAAAGCAAGATGAAATATGTATGACGATACGCAACCATATTCTTAAAAACGTACACGAACTTAAAGATGTCAGAGTGTGGCTTGTACTTAGCGAATTAGGTCACAGTTGGTAATGCTAAACCAGCGATAATGCTGAGTCTATAGCATAGGGTAAGTCTTCTAAAATATGGAACGATTCAAGTTCACTTCTTTCAATCCACTTGTACTCTGTATTTTCTCGGTCAAGTACGATGCTTGGTTTAGAGTCTAGCGTTATCAAGCATGCGAAGACTATATATTTTCGTTTTTCTTTAGGGTTCTGTAGCGTATAGGATTTAGCAACTTTTATTTTATCTAAACTAACCTCAAGGCTTAGTTCTTCAAGAACTTCTTGTTGAGCTATTTCTTTTACAGGTTTTATTTCATCAACAAAGCCATTAACTGTGGACCAGTATCCTTCAGCGTCAGCTAGACCATAGCCACGTTTTACAAGTAATAACTCATCATCAACCAAAACAGTACACATAACTATAGGAGCAATATCAGCATGGGTATAATTGACTGCTTTACCTTCATACAATCCGTACTTTTTAAGAGCGTCTTTGAGCCAACTTTCGAGTGCTGATTCTGGTATACCATCAGTAATTTTGTAGGGCATGAGCTAGTCCTCAAGTAACATCGGGTAAACGTCTATAGCAGGTTCTTCGTAAGGATGAACTTTACGAATAGCAC
Organism: uncultured Candidatus Saccharibacteria bacterium; assembly: GCA_964453515.1. Taxonomy (GTDB): domain Bacteria; phylum Patescibacteriota; class Saccharimonadia; order Saccharimonadales; family UBA4665; genus JAICLK01. Next base: position 903 of record CAYVOS010000130.1, read on the forward strand.
CCTTGTACCAAATACTCGTAGAGAAAACTCTACCCATAACGTTTACTTCAAAAAACAATCTGTCCGTTTCTATGTTATATTTTTCAAGCAGGGCTTGTTTCATTGACTATTATTCTACTCTAAACCTTAAAAGATAGCTGCACCCAAGTCATAGTCGAAGTTGTATAATGGAATATGGATTATGAAGGTGTCATCAATGAAGAAAGTCTACTTTATACGTGCTGCATCTGGCTGGGACGGAGGGATTCGAACCCCCGAATGACGGGACCAAAACCCGTTGCCTTACCACTTGGCCACGTCCCAATATCAGATAGATAGTACCGTATTTAGGCACTATTTACAATTCGAGGTATGGACTTAACTTAGCTTGTTGCTATGTATTTTTGTAAGTACTCTAGCGTAAGTTTCCAGGCATCAGTGGCGGCTTCCGCGTTGTAAGCGTATTTATTCGAATCGTTGAAGAAAGCGTGGCCGCAGTTCGGGTAGACTTTCGCCTCATAGTCTACACCCGCTTCTTGCATCTCTTGTTTTAAACCTGGAAGCGAACTAATGAGCCCCTCGTCTTTTTCGCCGTAGAAGGCGCGGATCGGGCAAGTGATTTTCTTAAGTTCCTCTATGCTGTAACTGCTGTGTCCATAAAATGGAACGGCAATTTTTAAGCGTGGTTCATGGACCGCAAGTGTGTAGCTGTAGGTACCGCCAAAGCAAAAACCTACAATAGCAACCCGCTCTTTGAGTTCTTCCATTGCATATAAATGATTAAAGCATTCACGTAGCTTCGTAAGCGTCATGTCACCGAAGGCCGGGTCATGCATCGGGGTCATAAGTGCTCTAAGTTTCGGCTGAATTTCATTTCGTCTTTGCGGATTAAATAGATCAGCTTCTAACTTACGTACCTCTTCTAAATTAAGGGTACCACTCAATAAGTCTGGCGCAAGGGCTACATAACCCTCACTCGCAAAACGGTCAGCAACATTTTTTGTGTGATCGTTTAACCCCCATACCTCATGTACGACAATAATACCGCCTTTTGGCGCTACAGCTGGCTTCGCTAAATATGTCGTTATATTACCTTTGGTTGTAATCAGCTCTTCATTTATGCCCATACCATTTAGTATACAGCACTATCAATAGACGACCTTGTATATTCGGTGAAATTAGGATAAAGTAATAGCAACGTTATGGCAAAAAAAACTACGCAAAACCCTGCGGACTATATTGTGTCGCTCAATATGAACGGACTGCAAGGACGTATGTTGTACTTGCCTGCACCTCCTGGTAAAAAACGTGAAATCTTGCTTCTCTATGGGCATCACTCTAGTCTCGAAAGGTGGTGGGGTATCGCTCAGGTATTGAATAAGTACGGTGCAGTTTGTATGCCCGATCTTCCTGGGTTTGGTGGTATGGATAGAATGTATAAGATAGGCAAGAAACCATCCGTAGATAATCTTGCGGACTATCTCGCTTCATTTGTACGCATGCGCTACAGGCGAAAGCGTGTAACGATTATTGGCATGTCATTTGGATTTGTCATTGCGACCCGCATGTTGCAACGTTCTCCTGATCTGGCGAAAAAAGTAGACCTAATGGTCAGTTTAGTCGGTTTCGCCCATAGGGATGACTTTACTTTCAAACCGGTACGGTACTGGTTCTACCGATCGTTCAGCAGATTCTTTTCTATGCCGATGATGTCAACGGTATTTCGATTACTGTTCTTGCAGCCCTGGATTTTGCGCGTGGTTTATAAATATACGCAGCATCCGAAGTTTGTGGATTTGTCTGATGCAGATAAAGATCGTATGGTAGATGTTGAAATTTGGCTCTGGCACAACAATGATGTCCGCACGTGGATGTATACCACCACACAAATGTTGACGCTTGATAACTGTACTGTAAAGGTAAATCTTCCAATTTGGCATGCCGGCATGAAGGTCGATCATTTCTTCGATAATG
>CAYVOS010000131.1:0-2826 GCA_964453515.1 uncultured Candidatus Saccharibacteria bacterium
TGCGACCGGCTGAGCGATGCGCCGCCCCGCACGCAAATTGCCTTCACACAGTCGGCTTGTTTAAAGACACCAAACTTCGTGCCTTTCAATGTTTCGCTTAGATCAACCAACTCCATGCTAAACCGCAGATCAGGCTTGTCGCTACCATATCTTTCCATCGCTTCGGTGTACGGAATACGCGGAATGGTATCACTTAGTAATTTTTTGCCGGCAAAATCGGTGGAAAGTTTCTTAATGAGCGGATCCATGAGACTGCGTACTTCTTCACCATCTTCCACAAACGACATCTCAAGGTCGAGTTGGTAGAACTCGCCGTATAACCGGTCAGCCCTCGGGTCTTCATCCCGAAAACACGCGGCCAGCTGGTAGTACCGACTGACACCGCCAACCATCAGCAACTGCTTGAACTGCTGAGGTGCTTGCGGTAGGGCATAGAATTTACCCGGGTGAATACGTGAAGGGATAAGAAAGTCACGGGCACCTTCCGGGCTCGAGTTTGCCAGAATAGGGGTCGTCACTTCCGTAAAGTCGTGCTGCTCCAGGTAGTTGCGCATCATGCCGTAGTACTGGGCACGCTGTTTCAAACGTTCCTGCATTTTTGCCCGCCGAAGGTCAAGAAACCGGTACTTCAAGCGCAATTCTTCATTAGCGAGTTGCTCACCATGCAGCTGAATCGGCAAAGGCTCCGAGCGGTTTAGTACGGCAAGATCAGTGATATGGACTTCAACGCTACCCGTCTCTATTCTTTCATTGATAAGTTCTTTTGCACGGTTACCCACGACACCCGTTGCGCTAATGACATATTCATCACGCACTTGCTCAGCGACTTTAAAGGCATCCGCTTCTTCCGGGTTCAACACTAGCTGGGCGATACCCGTATGGTCACGGATATCTATAAAAATTAAACCGCCATGGTCGCGCCGCGAGTGCACCCAGCCTTTGAGCGTCACCGGTTTGCCCACTAGGGATACAACATCTTGTACGAGTGTTCTCATCTTGTAATTCCTGCTTTAAAGTTTCAAGCCGTTTTTCAGGGTCGGCTACACGAGCAGCTAGCGCCTACTAGTTGCCGCCGACCCGGAGATTGGCAAATTTGTCATTGTAGCTTATTCTACCACCTCTGTTGTCTCTACGCCATCCCCCGCTGATTCTTCTGCAGGAAGTTCGGGCGGCTCCTCGCCCTCTTTTTTGTGTGTCTTGTGTTCATGCCGGGCGTGATCGGCTGCAACTGACCGTAAGTCGTCGTAAGCATCAAACTCGTCGATGATCTTACAACCGAGGATTTGCTCCAGGACATCTTCGATAGTAATAATACCGACGTACTCTTCGAACCTGTTGACCACGATAAACAAGTGGTGCTTGGTTTTGAGAAACGCATGCAACGCCTGCTCAAGCGGGTACTCTTCATGGACGTAGTAGACGGCGTGCTCCATGACGTCTTTCACCTTGCCGGTTGCTTTCAGGTTAATGAGGTCTTTTAAGTATAAAGTTCCAATGAACTGCTCGTTCTTTTCACCATGGACCGGGAACCGAGAATAACCGCTGTCATGCAGTTCGCGGATAACGACTGGCGAGATTGACTCTTCCGCTGATACGGTTCGCACTTCACGACGCGGCACCATGCAGTCGTACACCGACTTTTCCCCGAAGGTCAGGGCATGGATCAATAAGTCAAGTTCTTCATGCGGGATACGGCTGTCCGGCTGATCTTTTTGCCTGTCGAGTAACGCCAGTAGATCGTCGCGCTCAAAGAGGCCGGTGTGTACGGTAATCTGCTGGTAATTGTGCGCAAACTTCCCTAATCTATCCAAGACCGGGCGCGATATTTCCAGTCCCCAGACCACAACCGGCGTCGTCCACAGCACCAAGTAAGTACCGATGCGAGTCAGGTTGGCTGAGGGAATGAACAGCAGCCCCAAGCCGACCATGCCGACTTCCAGAATGAAGGCGAGGATAGCCGGTACGATTTTATCGAGCAGCGCAAAACTTACTACCAACACAATGATGATAACTACCCACAGTAAGAATTCCAGATTCGCTCCATACGCGTTTGCCCGAAAGAGGGCTTTGGCCAGCGGATCCCCACTTCTTGCTTGTCGCTTAAGTTCGGTAAACGGATAGACACGGTACGTCCGATTAAGTGCAATAATGACGAGCGCCACGAGCATCAGTACAAGCGCAAGTATAAACGGAATCATGCACCTATCTTACGATTCTGATCCTAAGATTGCAAAGGCAGTGGCATGCGACGTACTATTTGCAAAATACTTGGAGAGTTTCAGAAATTGGACGCCAGAAACATGCTATACTTCCTCTTGAATATTGAAGGAGGGATCGAGATCTCATTATGGACAAGCGTTTTTGGGCAATCTTAGGTATCTTACTCGTCATTGTCGTGGGCGCAATCTGGATTAGCAACGACAAAAAGAATAGCAATGGAAACCTTAACGTTGCGCCATCCAACCACGTGGAAGGCCAGGGTTCAACGGGCGTAAAACTCGTCGAATATGGTGACTACGAGTGCCCAATTTGTGGTATGTACTACCCGACCGTGAAACAAGTTGAAGCGCAATTTAATTCGCAGATTTACTTCCAGTTCCGCAATTTGCCGTTAACCTCTATTCACCAGAACGCCATGGCTGGCGCCAAAGCAGCCGAAGCAGCGGCAATGCAAAACAAGTTCTGGCAGATGCACGACCTGTTGTACCAGAACCAGAACTCCTGGGCGCAAGCCAGCGATCCTTCACCGTACTTTACGGCGTACGCAAAACAACTCGGCCTTAATGTTACGAAATTCCAGCAAGACGAATCGAGTGATTACGTCAA
>CAYVOS010000132.1:0-2729 GCA_964453515.1 uncultured Candidatus Saccharibacteria bacterium
ACTATAACTAGCGGGTGATTTCTTTAAGTAAATCATCCTCGTTGGCCAACTTCAGGATTCGCTTTGCTTTGATTTCATACCGCAGGCCAGTTAGGGGCGATTCTATGTAGTCGTCATTTAAGAGATTGACGAAGCGGATCATATCTTTGTCATCCATAATAATAATGGCACCGCCCTCGTCAGTCATGATTGGCACGCCTAGCTCTTCGGCGTGATCAACTAGATCATCTTGCTTAATTTGACTCGGTTCAACTTTTTGTAATTTTTTAATGACCGCTTTGTTACCCTTCACCAGCGATTGCAGCGTGACACCTTCAGAAAAGCTAAGGCGGAAGTACTGCTCTATTTCACGTACCTTATGTGCCGCAATGCTCGCTTCTTTAGCATCATAGCCAAATAACGACTTTAACTTCGCTTGGTTAAAGACGTAGATGTCCTGGTCGAGAATCAGTAACTGGTTCTCCGGCCCTACGCGCAGGGCGGCGTCTGCATCAAATGGCACGAATTTCCCTTCCCGAATCATCCAACCGGTCTTGCCCCGAATGACCTGGGACTGCTGCAACTGCTTGATGACGTAAAATGATTTATCCATTTCGGGATGGCTGACTCGTGCCAACACGCCCTTCATCCGCTTGATATCATGCTCTTCATCATCGAACAGCTCGATTTCGTGCGCCTGATGCTTGAGCCAATTCAGTACTTCCCTGGCCTTCTCGACATTACTGAGTCTAGTTAGCATGAGCACGTTCTCTTCGGCTTCCGCTTCCTCAAACCCACGCACTATCAATCCGTTCGCTGCACCCTCAAGGATATACTCCAATAGCTCGTCGACGAAAATTGGCTCCATTTGCCTATCCAACGCCTTACTGCGGGTTGTTTTATACACGACGTAGTTCTTATTAAAAAAGTATACATCTACCTTTAACTCATCTTTATACTGCACCAGGTTATTTGCCCAGGCGAATACATCGGTTCCCTGGTAGTTTGCCTCTTCGGCAGTTTCAGCTCCCAATATATCTTTCGGTACGTCCTGTTTGCTGAGCACAGCAGTGGGTTCATGATTAACTTCTTCGTCCATAAAGAATGTAGGCCCCAATCTAACGAACCGAGCACGAGCTCGGTATTAATTACGTTTTATTCAACTCCCCCCATTCTACAAATATGAGGTATAAAAATCTGCTGTAAAATTAGCGATTGCTTGTTCGAAGGGGACTAATGTGCAAGCAGCTCGCAAAAGAGTTTAACACTTAGCGCATGCCGATTAAGCGGTCATACTTCAACGCTGCCTGGTCTTGCTGCTGCTGCACTGATTGGCATCGCTTCATTGCGTTATTATACGAATCTACCGCGGATATGTCAGACGTGTTAATTGAGCCGCGCTCATGATTTAATTGCGCTGAGCACTGGGTGAGTTCGGACGTCAACGTTTCAAAGTTCTTTTTAGCCACAATAATTTCCGAGTGATTCGTAAGAATGGTAGAAAATGCAGATACCTGTGGCACGAAATTGAACAATGCCACGGCGAGCAGTAGCATCCCTGCAACTACCGCAAACGCAACTTTTGCATTGCGAGACTTGAAGCGTAGCAACGACCCGAATTTTCCGAGCCGTCGTTTGCGATTATGCGCGTGGTGCTGATGATGTGTCTTTGCTGCCGGCTGCTGGCTATGTGCTGCGATGTATTTCCGTATTTGTTGCGAATGCAGGCGACCTACACTACCCGCCTGTCGGACAGCTTCTTTCATAAATTCCAGTGCTTTCGCATCTTGTTTGCGCCTGCCGAAAATAAGTGCCTGCAGCTCCAGCATTTGCGGGTATACCTGGCTGAATCTCGGATCTTGTCGATACGTCATATCAATAATATCGAGATGCTGCTGCAACGTGTTCAACATAGCCGGCGTATCACGTCCAGCTGCAATATGTCTATCAAGAAAGTCGATCATTTCATCGACGTGTTCTAACGAATAAGATTCGGCACTCATCGCCTTCGCCCTTACATCTTTTATTTTTTAACGTTTGTATATTAAATCGATACGTTACTAATTATAACGCACAATACGCTTATGATAGCAAGTAACTTATCCACAGGCACCCACCTGCCCATTAATTCTGCTAAGCTAGTTATGAACTACAGCATGAAATATCCTACTATCGTGTTTATCGGTCATGTGGTCATTGATCGCAACAAAGTTGAGCAAACTAGCTATACGAGTTGGGGATCACCGGCGATGTTCATGACCAAATATCTTCAATCGCACTACGGGTTAGAACCAACTATAATCGCCAGTTACGGTCCGGACTTTAAGCCATATGCTGGCGGCGTCACCCTACTTCCGTCCAAGCCCAATATTTTACAATCAACCGTGTATGAGAATATCGTGCACGATAGTCACCGCACACAGTATTGCCACTACGGAAATGCTCCGCTACCACACATTACGCCGGATATACGGACGGCATTACGACGCGCCGACATTCTGTTTCTCGCACCGTTAGCTCCGACCTTCGGTGTCAACTATGTTGCAGAAATAATGTCTCATGTTGCGCCGGATTGTTTGAAAATCTTATCCCCGCAAGGCTATCTTCGTCACATTAGCTCGGATGGCTTGGTGCAACCGCGCGAGTTTGCCGAAGCCGCTGACGTGCTTCCATATTTCAATGCCGATATCCTGTCTGACGAGGATCATCCGCAAGCTCATACGAAGGCACGTGAATGGAAAATTGCTAGT
>CAYVOS010000133.1:0-2716 GCA_964453515.1 uncultured Candidatus Saccharibacteria bacterium
TTGCGAGATCAGGAACATAGCCGTTGGACCCTGGGAAACGAAGGGGGGCCCCTTGTTGATTCCGACCAACAATAGCGTTGAACTCTATTGTTGAAACGGGGCTGCCGTTTGGCCAGGTGCTATTTCTGTCAAAATATTGAGCACCTATGCCCCCTTCGTAGATTAAGCCGGGTAAAGAATTCTTGAGTTGGGCAATATTATCTTTAACACCAGTAAAATCACTAGCAACCTGTGAAGTTGATCCCCATTGAAACATACCCCTGAAGACAAACTGAGTCTTGAGCGCCTTTAGTAATGTCAGAGCACTTGCGCCGTTTGAGGTATTCTGTGTCGTTGATTCATACAATACGGAATTGAAGCTGTTGCTTACGAAAGCCGAAACCTGCTTATGTGACTGCTCTTGGGATTTATGCAGAACCACGAGGAAAGGAAGCGCCACGACGCATACGGAAACGACTACAATGAGCACCCGCACCACTTTGGATGATAATTGAATATGATACATCGGATGATCCAATTTAAGCATATTCTAACCTTTCGTGCTTCAATATTGTGCTAGGGTCAACTTTTACTCACGATAAGAGACTACGTTAGTCTCATTAGCTGACGATGAGTAGGACTCTCTACCCACAGGATAAAGCATCCAAGCTACGGGTATCGACGCTTGGCTGACCCACCTCTGCTCCAACAAGAAGCGAGTACCTATCTAAGGTATACATGGAGATAGCTGCCAACTGTGGTGCCCGCATGTCCTAAAGTGCCAAGTCTCATCCGTGGAAGAACAACTCCTAGGAGAGATTCTACCGGTGATTCAAGCTTGATCAGGGAGACCCGTTGGCGCTACGGGTTCAAACTGCATACTGCAGTGAATCCTTTGGATCAGTTGGCCGCCATCTACTTTACTCCAACCAACGAGCATGATGGGCAGCAGATACCGCACCCCGTCAAGATGCCACCGGTTATTGCCGGACGGTACGTACAACGCTTCTGTCATGCGCCGAAAGATGTTGCGTGAACTCCAAGCATGCATCACTGGCACCACCTCATCCGCAGCAGAACAAGAAGCTACTTGAGACATGGTAATTATTCCTACTGCACAAACGAGCCAAGATAGAGTGTACCTTTGGCTATCTCAAGGAACTTTTACTCCTCGAAGCTTCGTTCCCGAGGATAGTAGAGGGCTACGCCCTCCAATTACACTCGAGTATTACTGGCATAACAGCTTATGTGGAGGTTTGGAGACTCAGGTGTATTAAAGAGCTGACGCACCCTACGGTACTTTTGCATTTCTTTACATGAAGTAGGGAGCCTGATTCCTCGGATTGAATAAAGCGGGGGTCATCTGTATAATATTTGAATCCAGTTTAGATAGGGCATGCTTCACGAGGAAGGTGTTTTTATTTTCTGTTTAAATTATGAGCTTAGTTAGAAATTTTGTTGAGCAAGATTACGCTGATAGGGTTCAGCAGTTTAGTGGTAATATCTGTCCGATTGACCAGCCTAGAGACAGGGTAAGCAACTGGAGCCGGCTCGGTGCAATGACCGTATTCATGACCGGTGTGTTTGACATTCCAACACCGAATCACAGGTTTGGGCTAGCTGAAGCGCGACTAATGGCTGGCGCTATTTGCCTGGGTGTCGATTATGAAAGCTTGACAGAAGATGCCTCTGACGACCTTAAACGTGATGTAATGAATGAAGCTGCGAGTGATAGGGTAAAGCTCGTCGTATCAGTAGACACTGATGAAAGCGTTGCCCGGAGAAAGGCCTTCCATCCCGAAAAGGGAAATTGCCCAAAACCAATACTTGGCTGGCCTACAAGAGCATATAACCTTGCTTCCTACACCGTACCGCGTCTCGATGGTTCAAACCATACGATGGTAGACTATGTTACAAGGCATGGTATAGACTCATGCCAAGTTTGCGTTGAATGTCCCTCAAGGAACATCGCTTTGATGGTCGTGACCCTACAGCCGAAGCTTGTAGTCATAAATGCTGCCTCGGTCACCACCCTTAGGGCTGTCTTAAGTAAAAAAGAGTGCGGCCAGTTACCAGATACTGCTATAGGGCTTACAAAAGAGCAGCATAATCAATTCGAGGACGAATTGCTGGATGGTCGTGTCAGTAGTACGTCAATAATTCGTCGCGCTAGAGGAGAGCAATAGAGAGCTCTATGGTACATGAAAATATAGGTGAAACTCCTCGAGTGATGCACGTACTGCCAAGCCTAGAAAACGGCGAGCTGCCTTGAGCCTAGTAGATAATGTGGCAGATTTAGGCGTTCACCCCATAAAGAATGATCGGTTATTGGAGCGGCTACACCAGTATGCTGCACGTAGCGAAAGTTCAGACGTGTGGAAGCTGTATGGAGCTGATTCACCTACGACAGGTGTTTTACTTCATGTTCCTGAGCATTACCCCGATGCAATCGATATGGGGACAGGCCCGGCATTTCACAGAGTAGTACCAAGAATGAAGCTGTTCTTTCAGATAAGTGCGGTAATATAGCGCTTCCAAGCGCGAGAATTGACGCATTTTCAACTGAGACCATAGCGCGACCAGCGGGGTTAAGAGGACTTGAACCCATGCAACGGATTAGAAAATTGAGTCAAACAAAAAGTGCTCCATTTGTGGAGCACTTTCGTATCTTGATTCAGCTCATGGTGCGCGGGGCGGGACTTGAACCCGCACGCCTTTTGGGCACAGCATTTTAAGT
>CAYVOS010000134.1:0-2683 GCA_964453515.1 uncultured Candidatus Saccharibacteria bacterium
CTACCCTTAAACTCGCCAAGTATCGCAATGACCGTATCACCAACCTGTACGTAACTTCTTCTGCCAGCAGCAAATGGTTTGACCGCTTGTATATCAATCGCATTATTCGACTCTTGATCACCGGATACAAAGACCATCTCGTCAATACCGAGTGTATGCAGCAGGTTCTCGAGATATTTCTTTGCTACGTAGTAAGCTGCACCGGCATTTGAAGCTCGTGCGGCTTTCTCATTCGCAGCATATACAAATGCGAGACGGTTTGCCTCACCGGGAATATCTGGTTCGTCAACATCATGTACGTCTTTAGCATGGGCTTTTCCGAGCTCAAATAAGGCAAACGTATCATTACCTGCTTTTATATTCGGGTGCACTTTTTCTAATAAACTTGGCATCAAACTGAGTCGATAGTATTGCAGATCAGGGCTCAACGCGTTTGCCACCTGAAATGCCCGAGTCTTATCTTGGCCGACCTTGTCTAGCAAATTGCCATGCACAAAGCTGTAGGTGAGTACCTCATTTGCGCCAGACTGCCGAAGTATTTCCCGCACCTTGCTTTTAAATTCCAATAGTCCATCTTTCGGCGCCGGCGTTAAATCTCGCCGCGGCAGTTCAAGCGGCAGATGATCATAACCGTATAATCTACCAACTTCTTCTACAACGTCTTCCGGAATCTCAATATCGGTACGCCAAAACGGTGCTTTTACAATTAATTCGTCTCCCTCTTGGTGTACTTCGAATTCGACATTACCAAGCAACTGCATTATTTCTTCACCTGCAAGCTTCAAGCCAAGGCGAAGGTTAATGAAGTCAGCAGTTACCCGTACCGGCGCATGGACCGATCCTCGTTCCATGACATCAGCAGACAAATGATTAACGTCAATAACTGCACTCGCAACTTTGCCACCGGCAAATTGAAGGATTTCATCAACAATCTTTGCGAGAACCGCTAAATTCTGGAGTGGACTCTGCCCTTTGTTGAACCTGGTAACTGCATCAGTGAATAATCCGTGAGCCATACTCGTACGACGGATGGAATACATATCGAAGGTAGCAACTTCAATAATGATGTTCTTGGTGTTTTCATCGACTTCGGTATCACCGCCACCCATAACGCCACCGATGCCAATTAGCTTATCGCGGGAGGAAATCATAATAGCCTCGGAGCGTGGCTGCACTTCCTTACCATTGAGCAATACTATCTTTTCACCATCATGCGGGTTGCGTACGACAATAGTTGCATGATCGGCGCCCTCGTCCTGGGCTTTTACTTTATCGTAATCATAGGCGTGGAGCGGCTGGCCAGTTTCCAGCATAAAGAAGTTCGAATAGTCGACAATGTTATTTATTGGCCGCATCCCAACTTCAGTTAGGAGGATTTGTAGCCATACGGGGCTTGGCTTTACTTCGACATCACGCATGGTAATAGCAGTAAATCTAGGAACTAGTTCAGGCAACTCATTCCGCACTTCAAGTAGGAGATTGTCTGTTTCAACTCCAGGAAAATCCGGTCGTAGTGTATACCATGCCGGACTCTTATACGGTCTACGTTGGATACCCTCAAGTTCACGAGCAACACCCATAAACCCAAAGCAGTCCGGTCGGTGTGTGAACATCTTGTTTTCAATGTCTATCACAACTTCGCCGGTCAGATTATACGCATCAGCAAATGTTGCCCCCGGTGCAACTTCTTTATCTACCTCAAGAATACCTTCATGGCTATCACCGATACCTAATTCTTTCGGGCTCGCCATCATGCCATTACTCTTCTGCCCACGAATATCACGGGCCTCCATGACAAACGGGTCTTTGTCTACAGTACTTGGTACAGTAGCTCCAGGCGGTAACCAGGCAGCTAGCATTCCCTCGTGAACATTCGGTGCACCACAAACTACTTGGACATGTCCTTGTCCATCACGTTCAACACCGTCAACTTTACCACCATCATCAACCTTACATAGATGGAGTCGATCAGCATTAGGATGATCTACGCAAGATACAACTTTTACAATCACGACGTTGTCATACTTGGCACCGTACACTATGGTTTCTTCGATCGCTCCGAGCTGTGCTCCAATGCGCCGCTCAAGGGCCTCAACACCTTCTGAGGCTGGGTCGCCCGCTGAATCGTAGTGCTGATTTACAAAACGAATGGTATTTAAACTTATCTTCATGACATCGCCTTATTAACACGCGCTTCAAGTTCCCGCATTGTTTGGTTAAACGATGCCTCAAGGTCTACGCCGTAGTTTGAAGCCAAAATGAGTAGAGACCACAAACAGTCACTAAGCTCATGCTCCAATTTCGAATCTACATTTTCCATTCTGCGCATATTCTCTTTTGCCATGATTATCTTCATGAGATCGCCAACATCACCGACGAGACCCATTGCATAATCTTTTGCACCCCAACTCCCATGCCCGTCTTTTTGATTTAGCTTGTTGTATAGTTGGCGAATCTTAATCGCTTGATCTTGTAGTGTGCGTATATCGCTCATGAGAATTGCCTCAAGAAAGCTAAATTAGCTGACTCAAAGTGGCGGATGTCTTCGATGTTGTATTTCATCATTACGAGTCGCTCAATGCCACCGCCCCAGGCGAATCCGGTGAATTCATTCGGATCGATTCCGGACATCTTCAACACGTTCGGATGAATCATGCCACAGCCAAGTAGCTCGATCCAACCT
>CAYVOS010000135.1:0-2682 GCA_964453515.1 uncultured Candidatus Saccharibacteria bacterium
GGTAACTTGCGCCTTACCATCCGGACGAAGCCATTTGAGGACTCCAGTATCACGTACGTTATCAATACGCTTAGTTAGTGCATGCGCTACCGCAATTGGCAACGGCATCAGCTCAGGCGTATCCGTACAAGCATAGCCGAACATCATACCCTGATCGCCAGCCCCGCCATCATCGACACCTATAGCAATTTCCGGGGATTGTTCATGAATATTATTACTAAAAATTGATTCCTGGTAGCTAAATCCCCATGCAGGTACTACATACCCAAGATCGCGCACTTTATCCCGAACTATTTGTTCATAATCGAGTTTAGCTTTCGTTTTAATTTCACCAAACAAACGGATCTGGTTTGCGCCAGCAACTGTTTCAATCCCTGTTCTACTGTGCGAATCCTGCGAAAGTGCCGCATCAACGATAGCATCACTAATTGCATCACATATTTTATCCGGGTGTCCTGCGCAAACAGACTCACTGGTAAATAGACTTGTATTATCTAGCGTGTTAGACATTAAAAAATCCTTTCTACTTTGCATATAGCGAGAAAGGACGTCTAAACGAGTAAGAACATCTCTCCCGCTACACATACGGGCTAGATGGAGCACCTTATCTTTGGTAGACAGGTTGCCGGCAGATCGACGAGCTAGTTCTCTCCCTGCACTCTTTATATTGCTTAAATTGTTAACACCCAAATTGTAACGTGCAAAGCTCCTTATGGCAAGTTAATAGCTTATTAATGGATATCTATACGCATAAATGTCTCAGCGTATGCAAAGCCATACGGTTTACCTACTTCAGCAGCTCGAGCAGTAAAACGTTCTTTAACCGCTTCTATATCTGGCACCTGACTTGTATGTTCAGCGAGCGCCTGAAACTTGAGATCCAAGGTTTTTGTTATATCAACGGTAAAATTATGTTCATTAAAATTCATCAGTAACAACGTGCTCGTCTTGTGGGGCTCCAGTCCTTCCTTGAGCAACTCTGGAAATGACATATGGTCACGCGCCAGTGGGAATACGGCATCAAGAGCTGCCTGTCCGGCCGCACGGTGATCAGGGTGGTTAATGAAGCCGTAAGACGCCGAGTATAACACTGAAGGATCGATCGAGATTACTACATCTGGCTTCACTTTGCGTATAACTCGAACTACTTCCCTTTTAACTTCGAGGCTATTTTGCAAGGTCCCATCCTTAAAATTGCAAAAGAAAACGTCTTGAAGCCCGATCACTTTGCCCGCATTACGTTGTTCTTTTTGGCGAATCTTTTGTAGTTCAGCGCTCGTTATGGAACGGTCTTCGCTGCCCGACCCTCCGTCAGTCAAAATAAGGTAATACGCTTTTGCTCCATCTTTTATAAATTGTGCAAATGTTCCTGACGCCATAAAGTCAAGATCATCCGGATGCGCCGCCACACCCAATACTACTTTCGGCTGCAATGCTTCAAAATGTATTTCGCTCATACGTTTATAGTAAACAATTGTGTAATACTATACAATCTATAGCATGAAGTTTTACGATACACGTTTGCGGAAGATTATTAATTATTCACCAAAACAGCATGAGATTCGGATGTATGTTTGTGGAGTAACACCTTATGATTCGGCTCATCTTGGCCACATATTCACTTTCCTGACTTACGACTTACTACAGCGAAGACTAGAAGACGTTGGTCATACGGTGAAACTCGTCCGCAATATAACTGATGTTGATGAACCAATCTTTGAGCGAGCAGCACAGAATGGTGAACGCTACCAAGATCTTGCAGAACGTGAAATCAAGTCATTCCAAGAAATCATGCACACCCTAAATTTTCGCAGCCCATCCGCCGAACCACTCGCAAGCGAGTACATTGACGAAATGGCCAAGGCAGTCAAACATATGCTAGATACGGGTATCGCCTATAGGCTCGAAAACGATATCTATTTCGATACGGCTACCTGCCAATCGTTTGGTAATTTGAGCCATTTTCCGGAACGGCTTAAAATCGGGCTCGTTCGCGATCGTGGCGGCGACCCTGATCGGACTGGCAAACGCCACCCGCTCGATTTCTTACTGTGGCGTGGTATTTCTGACCCAAATGATGCAGCAGCATGGAGTTCGCCTGTTGGATATGGCAGGCCTGGCTGGCATATAGAGTGTTCTGTTATGTCATCAACGCTACTTGAAACTCCAATAGATATACATGGTGGGGGTATGGATCTGATTTTCCCACACCATGAATGTGAGATAGCTCAAAGTGAAAGTATGGGTCAAGTACCATTCGTAAATCAGTGGCTTCACGTGGCACCACTGCTACTTTACGGCGAGAAAATGAGTAAATCACTTGGCAATCTTATATTTGCCCGTGATCTGATGAACGAACATAGCCCGGCCGCGGTCCGCCTTGTGTTGTTGAACTACCACTACGGGATAGGCGGTGAGTGGCGATACGAATTATGGGAAGACGCAAAGCGGCTTGCCGATAAGCTTACACAGTACCTGTCGCAAGACATAGCACATAATGAAACGGGATTGATTAATAACGTTCGAGCAGCGCTCGATGATAACTTAGATACTCCTACTATCCTAGAATCAATACGATCCCATATTGAGATGAGCGGTGATACAAACGAGCTTCGGCAAACTCTTGATCTCATTGGTATCACTCTATGAAATTTAGTTACAGATTAGGATATTATCAATCTT
>CAYVOS010000136.1:0-2590 GCA_964453515.1 uncultured Candidatus Saccharibacteria bacterium
AGAGTACGCTGAGTGAGATTGCACAACTAGAAAATCAACAAGAGCAACAAAAAGAACAGGTCGATCAGTTATTGGCGACTCAACAAGCTCAACAACTTCAATTAAATAGCGACGAGTCGCAGCAAAGTCAACTGCTTGCTATGAACCAAAGCCAACAAACATCATATAATCAACAGATACAGTCTAATAACGCACAGATTGCCTCACTTCGTGCAGCTCAGGCTGCCGCCAACGCTTCAGTCGCGGGTAGCGTTAATATTACTGCAAGTGGAGGTTCGGGCGGGTCATGCGATATTGGGTACGGAAATGGCGGATATCCAATGAGTTTATGTAATCCGGTACAAGACTCAATTACCGATCCATGGGGCTTTCCGAATAGAGAGTGCACATCGTTTGCCTATTGGTATTTTGTAACACAAGAAGGTCAAAGTAATTTCCAGGTTAGTGGTAACGCAGGCTGGTGGTGGGAAACAAGTAACTATCCAGTAACTACGTGGAACTCAAGTGTGAAGGTTGGGGCTCTAGGTATCGAGCCATCTAGCGCTACTCCTGCTCCTGTACCAAGTCTCCATGGTGGTTACTTTGGTCACGTGATGATTGTAAAGGCTTTGCCAGGACAAACTTATCAGGGTTATACGGTACCATCAGGTGATGTTCTCGTTGCTAGCATGAACGAGGATGAAGCTGGTCACTTTATGTACAACACATGGCCGATAAACTACCTAATGTTTGTGAACCCACAGTAAAAGTAGCGTTACTAGACTTGTGTCTATCCAGTTGGCGTACAGCTTCTTTCCAGTATAATTGGTGCATAAGCAAAATGAACTAGGTTAGTAATGGCGAAGGACTATTGGAACGTATGGCTAAAATACAGAAAGCGTTAAGAATTATTAAAAAGCAGTTAAAGCTACGTCGTGCAGTTGTAGAGAGTCGGTATGCACGTATCGGCGCTGGCGTGTTGGTCGCGGTTCTGGCTTTCGGCCTAGGCGTGGGCGTCGGTGACGGTCGCATCGCAACTAACTCGGGAAGTATGAATGGCGGACTGCCGAATACCTTAGACTACTCGAGCGTCAATCAGGTATACCAGGATCTCAAGCAAAAATACGATGGTAAATTAACGGTGACGCAGCTTTTGGATGGGATGAAGGCAGGACTTGCGGAATCTACGGGAGACCCGTATACCGAGTACTTTACCGCTCAAGAAGCACAACAATTCAACCAGCAACTAAATAACCAGTTCAGTGGCATCGGTGCCGAGTTGGGAGCGGATAGTAACGGGGACATAGAAATTATTGCGCCGATTGCCGGGACTCCGGCAGCTAAAGCGGGATTGCAGCCGAAAGACGTCATTACAACTATTAATGGCGCAAGTACGGCCGGACTATCACCGGATGCCGCGGTTAGTAAAATTCGCGGTTTAGCTGGTACCGAAGTTACGCTAGGGATTTTACGCGACGGCAAACAGCAACTGTCCTTTACGATTACGCGCGCCAACATTACGGTACCAAGCGTGACTACTAAAGTACTGCCAGGAAACATCGGATACATGCAAATCAGTACGTTCGCCGACGATACTTCTAACCTTGCCAATCAGGCGGCACAGAAGTTTTCGAATGAACATGTGAAAGCCGTTATCCTTGATCTGCGTGATAACCCTGGCGGACTTGTTGACGCCGCAGTCAATGTTTCAAGCCTCTGGTTGCCACAGGGGGAAACGATTATGCAGGAAAAGCGTGGGAGCCAAGTGGTGCAATCGTACTATGCAACAGGCAATGATTTGCTGCACGGGCTGCCGACTGTTGTACTGGTGAATGGGGGCAGTGCCTCAGCCTCAGAAATTACCGCAGGTGCATTACACGACAATGGTGCTGCAAGGATCATTGGTACGAAGACCTACGGTAAGGGCGTTGTGCAGGAGTTGGATAACTTATCGGGCGGAGCGGAGCTGAAAGTGACGGTTGCCAGTTGGTACCGGCCGAATGGACAGAATATAAATCACAAAGGTATTACCCCTGATCAAATCGTTAACTTGACTAGTCAAGAAGTGAAAGCGGGCAACGACACCCAGCTAAAGGCTGCTGAAGCGTACCTCCAGAGTAAATAAAGTTTGTTAACGGCGTACAAACACTAGTAAAAAATACTTTGACTTTTGGGCATAAGCCGCTTTAAGATAGTTGCAGTATAAAAGTGTTGAGGGCTTTTACAAATGGAGCAACCGACGAGGTATGTGTTTGTTACGGGTGGAGTACTTTCTGGATTAGGAAAGGGTATCACGGCCGCCTCGCTCGGCAATCTTCTTAAAGCCCGCGGTCTTAAGGTAAACATGCAGAAGTGCGATCCGTACTTGAATGTTGATGCCGGAACACTAAATCCTCGAGAACATGGTGAATGTTTTGTGACGAAGGATGGTGCTGAGACTGACCTTGACCTTGGTCACTACGAGCGCTTTTTAGACGAAGAACTTACCCAGGCTAGCTCATTGATGAGCGGTCGTGTATTACTGCAGGTTATTGACATGGAGCGCAACGGCGGCCATGAAGGCCACACGGTTCAGATCATTCCGCACGTAACGGGCGTGATTCAGAAGATG
>CAYVOS010000137.1:0-2589 GCA_964453515.1 uncultured Candidatus Saccharibacteria bacterium
GGTGACATGCTTCACGGTCGAAACTATCCGCATTTCCCATCAGAATCGCAGCAAACCGGATTGATGGCCATGGATTCACAGGAAGCATTCAATACGGCAATGTTCCAACAAAGCTTTCAAGACGTCACTCACGAAGAACTTGACGCGTTGCAAAAAGTGCTTGTACAACCAGGCAATCATGAATGGAATTCGGGCACGCTAAAATGGCATGGGTACTCATTCACTACGTACATGCGGAACCTTTTTGAACGCATGTATGCACGCGCAGGTTTTACGGATGAAGAGATTGCCGAACGAGTGAAGTCTCATGAAGCGACCATCACCTCGAAGGGTGAATACGCTACAGGCTACACTGGCATAGAGCGATTTGGGGATATGGGAGTACTCATCCAACATTATCTGCTTGACCGTGGCGGGAAGGGCAGTGGTGGAGATCTACCGGTTTACCAAACAAACCATTTCGTTAATGGTGGTGGAGAGCTGATGAAAAACATCGACATCTTGATGGCAGGACATTGGCACCATCCACAGTACGGTCTCTTCGGTAATAAACTCGGCATTGTTGGCGGTTCGATAGCCGGGCTTTCCGATTATGAATTAAAGCGTGGCTATCGTCCTACTATAGCCGGAACGCTTATCCATATTGGCGGAGGTCTACCTGCTCAGGTTGAATTCGTTTCAGAAAAAGCTCTCCACGACCACAAAATTTCGACAGGTGGATTTGCTACCGCTACGTTGAAAGACGAGGGCTATAAAGATGACCCTAATTTTGATCCAATTCAACATGGAATCTTCTTACCGGATCATTTTCCAAAATCAGCGCTACAAAAAAAGGTATTGCAACTGATGCGTGATGCCAGTCAACGAACTCACGCAATTTCAGAATTGAGATAACCATGACAAAAGAGACGCAATCATCATTAGAAAACATCATCTATGCCGAGGTCATGAAGTTAACGCACCAGTACTTCGGCAGCGACGCACCGAAATATATATCCAAATTCATGAAGGCTCACTTGAGAAAAGCTCCAGAACTGGCAACCATTGAGGATTTTATTGGGCTTACTGATTGGATACGAGTACTCGCTACATTTCTAGAAGAGGATAAGGAGATTGTCGACCAATACATGACCGACCTCCGTCGACTCCTTTCAGCAAATCAGTAGCACCAATTTTCGCTTAGTAGCTTGAAACGTAAACACATACATACTAGTATACTGCTCCTATTTCATACCTAAATTAATGCCATTACTAGGACACGAAGCCGTCATGATATATATCAGAGAAGTTTGATTTTCAGATCTATTTTTATTTCTAACTCTGTTACGTAAGTTTGAATCCGGTACTTTTAATTACTTGACTTTTGTTTTTTGATCTTTCGCTCAGTAATGAACAATTATCTAAATAGGTAGGGAAGATTGACTGATCGGTCAATCAGGCCTAAAACGTGAACACGACCTATAGATGGGCAGAATTTCCTATAACGTATCAATCCGATTCCCTCTATAACCTGCGACTATCATACGCCCAGTGAAGTATTGCCTGTCGACGACGAGGCTGGCATGTCGTATCTCCCGGGACACAAGCCATATGCAGTTGAGCCACGTGACGATTCATCTGTTTCCATCGTCTGATTTGCCGAGCATCTTCCTCGGGGATTCGGCGACCCTGCCAGTAACGGCAGTACCAGAGAAACCAACCGAGTGGATCTTCTTCGTATATCCAACCTCTACGTTGCCACTCCTTGAGTGGTTGACTGGCCATAACATTGAAATAGTTGCGTGCTGCATCTGCACCTGCTCCGCCTGATAGCTCAATGTTCTCGAACCAATCGGGGGGGAACTCGTCTGGCCGCTCCTTGAAATAATCACCACCGAAAATGCCGAGCTGCAGCATTTGCTTGGGTGTCAGATCGGGCCTGAAGTCATCGGCAAAGTGCTCTCCCGGTGGTTCGTCCAGCCGGTACTCATAGCCTTGCTGATACTGCTCGTTGACGGTGACTATTTTGTGCGCCATCGTGGAATCAGCAGGGGAGTTACGGCTTTATATCTTTTATACTTCGGGTTATTGCCCCATCGCTCATCGGCGCTTTTTTCTAGAATTGGGACACCTGTGATATAGCGCAGAGTAATATATATTGCTAACGGGCTAACTAGTCCTATAATCCGTTCAGACGTCGATATTGTATTAAAGGCTACCAGATACATACCAATCCAGATAGTTATTTCTCCAAAATAGTTGGGATGCCTACTATAGTGCCAGACACCTTCCTCAATCCATATGCCCTTATTTTTAGCTTTTTGTTTGAATCGGAATTTCTGGAGGTCGGCCACCGCTTCTACAGTCGTACCTATCAGCCAGATGACGAAGCCCACAAAGAACAGAGTCGTTATACGTGATGGGTGCGAAAGCATAAATAGCACAGGTAGCAGGAGCAGCCAGGCTACAAAACCTTGACCCAGCCAAAACGTAAGGAACCTGAAGAATCGACCACGAATTGCGTCGAATCGTTTGTCGCGGCCGGTTTTTCGGATACGAATAACCAGAAAAGTTCCGAGGCGGAGTGCCCAGACAATAACCAAGACGACG
>CAYVOS010000138.1:0-2554 GCA_964453515.1 uncultured Candidatus Saccharibacteria bacterium
GTATACGGCGAGCACCAGGAAGACTAGAATGCCAACCATGGCATCTTCAGAGGTGTCTAAGTTGTAGTTTGAAGTCAGATGCAGCCACATGCCGAACTCATCGAATGCCAGTGCTAGGCCTATGCCGTACACGACAGCGAGCGCCCTGCGTGGAACTTTTGGCAGAGTCAAAGATACGAACCCGGAGACAGCCAGGATGATGATGCCGTATGTAAGATGGTGCACATGGGTACCGTGAACGCTCAGATGTAGTCCCGGCAACACATCTACGATCAAACGTGAAATAAGGAAGGTCGGGAGGAAGGCGGCTAAGATCCAAAACGGCACTTGCCTAATCGGATGAGTGATCAGTTGACGGTACGCGTAGCGGAGTGCTTTTCGTATCTGCATATGCATAGCATAGCACCTTATTGGCGCTTCGAGATCTAAAGCATCGCGTTGATAGAACTCGAGAGTGAGCTAGAGTTGAGCTCTGACTGCATTTGAGAATTTGCGTCACTCAATGCTAGCGATGCTTGCTGTAGGCCTGCTTTGGAAGTGATGGTTGCTGGTACGCTTGCGAACTGTACCTTTGCCGAAGAGGCAGTAGCAGGATTGTTAGATTGAGCTACCTTGTTATTTGCATTCAGGACTTCGATGGCGCTGAATCCGATGACGGCAACAGCAACGACGAACAGAATAAGTCCGATATGTCCCAAACCTGATTGATTTACTGTACGTGACATACTGTTTTCTCCCCCGCTTATTGCTTTGTATTCGTATTAGCTTCAAGGTCGCTAATGACAGCTGCGATAGACTTCTGGTACGCCTGCAATGCGGCGCGGGTACTATCCACGGCTGCCCTGATGGTGGCTAGTGATGAAGCGGGATCTTGTTGTGCACAGTTAAATGTTACTGATACTGACTTTAGCGCGGTAACGAATTGGGTTGCGCTTGTTTGCTGAGTCGTAGCAGCGGCTACTAGGCTGGTGTACTGTGATGTGGAGATGTTGTTTTTGGTTGCGTAAGCCTGTACTTTGGTGAACACCGTGTTGAAGATATCAAGATGAGTTTGGGCATTTTGGCTGAAATTAGTAATTTGCTTGGTGAGCATGGACTGCAGTGACTGGCAACGCTTTTGTCGATTGGCAATCGTATGTGTCGTAGCTTGGTGGTCGTTCTTGCGTAACTGTGCCAAATAGCTGTCCCCTTGCTGTGTCATATTGGTAACGTCGGTTTGCGTACCATCGCCAGCCGGCAGGTTCGTGCCACCAGGACTTACACTTGTTGTGGGTGTACCACCGTTATATCTGTCCGGCGGCATGGTGCTAAGTGTCGTATTGTTAGTTGGCGGGACTAATTCGGTCGCACCAGCAACTGCCGGAGCAACGCCCAGTATTAAAAGAGTCAGAAATGCAGAGATCAGGAGACCTAATCTACCTTTATCTTTAGTCATAACTACTACCTTATTATTAAAAAATATTGTAACTATGACAATACAGTATTTTGGTTATGCTTTCAACGTTGCTTCAGGTACATCGTGTACGCTGGACGCCTGGTCAGGGACGAAATATAAATCATTCCATGCAAGCACTTCTTCAATGGTAGCGACGCGACGATGATTAATCGAAGACGAACTAGTTGTTTGTGTCAAAACGAGCAGACCATTACCGAGAACGGTCTGCACTTGCCAGGTACCGTCACGCTCGTCACTGAGATACAGTGCTTGGTCTTTATACCCTATTTGCAATTCAGGGACCGCCATGAGCAGTAGTGTTGCGGCCTGTAGCTCCTGGCCGGCGCCTTCAATTTGGGCAGTTGCCAATGCTACGGCATCGTACGCAGCATCGTCAGTATCAGCACATCGTGCTATCCGGTCAACGTTTTCTATGTCGATGCCAAGATTTTCTATTGCCCATACGGCAAGTGATTGTTTGTCTGGCTCCGGCTGCGATCCCAGTGATACCGGTTGCTCAATTTGGAGGATATGGCTTGCCCACCTGTCCAAATGGTCCACCATAGCCATATGGCCGCTGATTATCTGGCCGGTGGGTGTTTCTGTAAGAAAGGCTTCGCGGTTACGTAACAAGACATCATCGCAGTACAGCCGCCACATCGCGCGCTCGGTTAATACGAATTCCAACGTTTCTGGAATTTCGTCACCGTCATGATCTGCCGGCAGTAAAACGGCTCCGATTTCGCCGCGGTCGTCAGGCTGCAATAGCTCATGCATGAATGCTAATCGGAGGATTTGCCGTTTAATAAATTCAGAGCGATCAAATGGGACGCGGGGGAGTGACTCTGGTAAGTGTTCAATCACAGTCGGTACTGTACCTGGTATGAAATGATTGTCAATAGTTGCATCATTATTGGTAGATTATTTACAACAAGCAGTAAGTGATCAAGTCATTAACTACCCTGTTGTACTACGGGATTTGCTGTATTGCATGCCTTCGTTCACGGGCGATATACTAATAGGTAGCAATGTGTGTGCTGGTTTCTAACCTTCCTACGCGCAGGCTTATGAATTATTCAATATTTGTTATATCTTGGGTCTTTAGATTTATCTCTTTAA
>CAYVOS010000139.1:0-2542 GCA_964453515.1 uncultured Candidatus Saccharibacteria bacterium
TTGAGCAGCTGCCATTGCTTGATAGTGGTGACTTTGTTGAGGCAGCTGGCAAGGTGATCAAGACGCAAACCGGAGAGGTTTCGATTGAGGTGCAAAAATTACGACTGCTTACAAAATCACTCAGACCGATGCCCATGACGCATGAGAGTTTTACGAATAAGGAAGAGCGTTTGCGTCGTCGTTACGTAGACATGAACGTTAATAGTGATGTATATGAGCGTTTTATACGGAGAAGTAAATTCTGGCAGGCGACTAGGCAATACCTGATTGACCATGGCTTTATTGAGATCAACATTCCGGTACTTGAGCATACGACCGGTGGTGCTGACGCAAATCCATTTGTGACGCATATGGATGCGCTCGACCAAGATTTCTACCTTCGTATTTCGCACGAGTTGCCGCTTAAACGGCTAATAGGTGCTGGCTATGAAAAGGTCTTCGACATCGGACCACGTTTCAGAAATGAAAATTACTCTGATGAGCACTTGCCAGAACACGTAGCGATGGAATGGTACTGGGCCTACGCTGACTGGCAGGGTGGTATGAAGTTTATGACCGATATGTATCGGTATGTTATCCAAGAAACTTTTGGTACGTTGCAGTTTAAAATTGGTAAATTTGAAGTTGATCTAGCAGAAGAATGGGAGCAGTGGGATTACGCGGAAACTATCAAGAAACGTTACGGAATCGACGTGTATAACTGCACGCTCGACGAAGTTAAGAAGGTGTTAGCTGATAGTAAGTTGGAAGTTGAACAAGCAGACAACAAGGCCCGCGGTATCGATAAGCTTTGGAAAAATATCCGTAGAGATGTCGATGGGCCGGTCTGGCTCATCAACATCCCGAAGTTTATAAGTCCGCTTTCTAAATCTAACCCCGGTGACCCCCGCACAACGCAACGGTTCCAGCCTGTAATTGCTGGTACCGAACTCGGGAACGGATTTAGTGAATTAAATGATCCGATTGACCAGTTGAATCGCTTTGTTGAACAGCAGAATATGCGAGACGCGGGTGACGACGAAGCTATGATGCTCGACATCGATTTCGTGGAGATGCTTGAGTACGGCATGCCGCCAGCTTGTGGTTGGGGGTATTCTGAACGAGTATTCTGGATATTTGAGGGAGTGACTGCTCGAGAGGGTGTGCCATTCCCGCAACTGCGTTATGAAGTCGACGAAGTGACGCGCTCCATTTACCCGGAGGTAAAGTTTGATGACCAACACGTAAAGCACGAATCTGATTAGAGAGCGAACTACTATGTGGCTCTCAGATGAACAAGCTACTTCAATAGTGGCGCAAAACGGATCGCCGGTATTTGTATATTCAAAAGCACAGCTTACCGCACGTACGGAGGAGTTATTGAGCTTGAACGTGTCGTTTAAAATGACGGTGCGTTATGCGGTAAAGGCGAATCCCCATTCGGAAATCACGAGACTCTTTTTAAACATGGGGCTACACTTTGATGCAAGCTCCAGTTATGAGGCGTCGTTGCTCTTATCCCAGGGAGTCCCAGGTGAAAAGATTAGTCTATCTAGCCAACAGTCCGCTCATAATTTACCGGAGTTGCTGGATGCGGGTGTCCAATACGTAGCGACTTCAATCCATCAGTTGGAATTATTCATATCGACACCAAACCGAGGTAAAAGTGTAGGGTTACGCGTTAATCCGGCGATAGATCATGCTGGCCAAAATAACCGGCTGAGTACTGGTGGTGTAGGGGCGAGTTTCGGTTTATGGCATGAATACGTCGATCAGGCATTGGAGCTGGCGGACGCTCATCGGGTTGTAATTGATCGCTTGCATACACACATTGGGTCTGGAGCTGATCCATTGATCTGGGCAAAAGCGATGGATATCTCACTGGCGATTGCCCGACGCATGCCGGCTGTAACGACGCTAGACTTTGGCGGTGGCTATAAAGTATCCAGGGTTGCTAGTGAGCATGAGACGGATATGAACCAAATCTGCGCTATATTCGCCGAAAAGCTGCAAACGTTTGCGAGAGAAACGGGGCGCGAGCTGGGGCTGGAGATAGAACCAGGGACATGGTTGGTGGCACATGCTGGAGTTTTACTGGCGCAAGTTGATGATATTGTGGATACCGGATCGGCAGGTTATACCTTTCTACGCGTAAATACAGGTATGAATGACTTTATTCGGCCGGCAATGTACGGTGCGCAGCACGATATATGGGTCATTAGCCAGAGTTTCGAGGAGGCTCAATATATCGTAACGGGGCATAACTGTGAAACGAGCGACATCCTGACGCCTATGCCTGGAGACCCTGAGCGTATAGCGCCTCGGAAGATGCGAAAAGCAAGCATCGGTGACCTTATCGTCATTGCTGATACGGGAGCCTATTGTGCTAGTATGTCCACCAAACAATATAATGCATTTCCTTCTGCTTCAGAGGTTATGGTTGAATAACCGATAGCGTACGCGTGGTACAATATTAGTTAGCCTCCGTATGGAGCCAACCACTATTTAAGAGCTTCCGGAAAAATCGTGGAGGTTTTTCAGTCATTTAAACCCTGTTATTTAC
>CAYVOS010000140.1:0-2539 GCA_964453515.1 uncultured Candidatus Saccharibacteria bacterium
TGTTATGTCTATGCCGGCTAACGTCGTTTCAAATGGTTCAATGCGGGCTGACATTTCAGCAATTTCTTTGGCCTGCACTCCCAAATGGTACTCAGCGAGCTCTAATTCATTCATCGACATACGTAAATCATACCAAAGGTTCTAAGTTCATCAAGGCTGTTTAGTTGCTAACAGATCAGAGAAATGCTGGCTGGGATGTATCTCCAATCAAAGTATGCTACCATCCTGTTGGCCGTACATGAGGAACAACCATTCTACGGCCAACAGGATGGTAACAGCCTTTGCGTCTTCAACGCTCTGCCTTCTCGCCGTACGGTAGTTGCTCGTCCTGCTGACCCGCAGGGCTCTCGCAAACTTGTCGCGCCATCCTGGCTCAACTTCTTCCAGAAGGCTGCGGTATATTTTCGAAATATTATCGGGGATCATCCGTTTAGTGACGGAAGTAAACGTACAATGGTCACGGTGTGTGGCATTTTTCTCATGCGAAATATTAAAAAGCTATCTGTAACGCCAAATTATCTCGAGAAATGCGCAGTTAGCGTCGCAACCAATCATCTTGGAATCGTTGAGATTGCTCAGTGGCTAGAGAACAGCACTATTGGGCACCTTCGGTTGATTCGTATGATTTCAAACAGGGTATTTCGTATACGTAGCTATTAGACGTACTTGTGCAGCGAGTACGTCGTTACCGGAGCAATCTTGGCCCTACTGGCCCATATTACTCAGGAGTTCTGGGTGGCGGTTAATGAGTGCTATCGCCATATTTCGTGGTTGGTGGTGTTTTCGAAACATTTCGTGCAACAGGGTATCGTCCATATCCACGATAAAGGCAACATGTTTACCCCACGCACGCAATTTTGCGAGTTCTAGGATTTGGTCAAGGCTAGTCCGCATCGTATTTGTATCCAATGGATTGATGACGTGCGGCCGATACCCGAATATACGAATGTATTGGGCCGCCTCGGCAAGGATTTTTCCTGAATCGTCAATAATGACGATGTCCTGAACGCCAGGATGATGGTGCCGAAGCTCAGGGAGGATGCGTGTTCTGAGCAGTTGCGTTTTCTTCGGGTGGGCGATAAACGTGCCCCTACCTGATTCGGTAAAGCCGACCTCTTCGAGTGACGCACTCAAGCCAGAAACCGTATAGCGAAGTCTTTGTTCGTTCACTCCGATATGCGGCGGGTTTGAAGTTGTTCCGCCATCACCTTTGGTCCATATGGTGACACTGCTATCCGCCTCGGCGCTATAGTCGAGGAATTCTTTAATAAGGGCCTGCGCGCCATGCCGTATCCATGGGCCATCTTCGCGGAAATCAAGTGTTTCTTCGCCGTCATTTAGTACAGCTTTGACGCCAGCTGGGAGGTACGGATACTCTGTCGCTACCCGGGCAAGTTCGGCAACCGTACAATATGCCGACCCAGTGTCTTCGTACGGTATTAATCCACGTTCAGAATAGCTACGAACGAGGGCGGCGCTGACCAAATACGGACTTCTATATCCGTAGGTGTCGCCACAATGGCGCAGTACGTCGCGGTACGTTTGCGTGAAGCCCTCAAGAAATTCCGGAGGAATTGCATCGTAATCTATGGTTTCAGCTTTGGTCTCCTCCACTTCATGACTAAATTCGGCGGCTGCGCGTAGTAAGGCAGTAACCTTTCTCAACTGTATATCAGGGTATTTACCGATGGTTATCGGTACGATGCCTACGGCAGTGGTGAAGTCGGGGTGACCGTAATTGGCTATTTGAACCGATGGTTGGGGATAGTTATACTTAACCCGCATACGTTTCGGATCGAATTCAACAGCAGATACGTGGAGGCTTTGTGGGCCTCGGACAGTCACGACGTCTGCAGCGAGTGAGAGTGTAGTACCAGTGTTCGAATTATCCTCACAAATGAGGACGTGCTTGTTACTCGGCCGGCTCCGCTCTATCGCAGTTTCCACTGCGGGCGATATTCTGCCGGTTGGAGTAGCCTTATCTGCCGCCGCGGAGTGGATTGAAATGGGAAGATAGTCGAGCTCAGGAGCGTCTGACTGTCCGTTTTTAAGCTCAAAAAGTAATTGGGTGACAATTGCGTGCTGGGTACCACCGGAGGGTAAGCCGTAGATCAACTCAGTGGCTGGGTAGTCATTGGTCGCAAGCAATGATGAGGCAAGAATAGTAAGCGGCTGATCCATTTCTTGCGATTTAAAGTGCATAATATCAGCAGCTTCTACTGCGTTACGAACCTCAGTTAGCTCAAATTGTTGCTGTGCGGCACTAACTTCTGCTTGAATCCAAGCGGTGTCATGACCGAGAACATCTAGATAAAAGGCACGAGTAGCTGCGCGAGCTGCTTGGCCCAACGTGTCAATGATAGCGAGTGAGGTAGTATCTACGCTGTCCTCTCTGAGCGGATACTGTACGGCGTGGAACATAGTTAAGAGGTACTGCTTTGCATGGTCAAGCTGTACAATACGCTCTGCTCGGCTCAGCGATGGATCCAGCGCCTCACGTAAGTAGGCGCCCCCCTTGTTATACACGTCTGCTTTAAAG
>CAYVOS010000141.1:0-2497 GCA_964453515.1 uncultured Candidatus Saccharibacteria bacterium
GGAAGCAATCCGACATAATTTCTCGTCAAACCCTTCTGCCTTCAGCAGCTCATATCCACACACACCATGTTGAATATAGTTCTTGTGGTCGATTTCTCCATTCGGCAGGTACATGCTATAGACTCCCATGTCGTGTAGCAAACAAGCAACCTGCATGAACGTGGGGTCTACGGCTTGATGGGATATGTTGATGAGTTGCTCGGATACCTCACAGATAATCTGGCAATGTGTGAATACGAGGTCGTACGCAGCATCGGATGGGGCGTACTTCCTGTGTAACTTTTTGATTTCATCTACAGTGGGTAGGTTATTCATTGCGCTAGTATACCATGAGGCAGCAGCGCAACTTAGGAGGTCGCGTGACATAATATGAGCCCGGTAGTTTTAGGGTTGTGAGGCAGCATTGTTTATTGTGCAAGAGTTTGGGCTTCCCTCTGCCCTAGACAGAAATGTAACTCTTTTAAAAGGAGTTACATAGTTGTACTATTTACTTGGCTCCGGAGGCCGGACTCGAACCGGCAACCCTTCGGTTAACAGCCGAATGCTCTACCATTGAGCTACTCCGGAATACGATTAATGAGATGAGATGACTCCCCCCTCATATTGCCAGTGAATTGCTGGCTGCTCTTTTCTCTATCAGAGAAATAACACTGGCGATTATACGTTAGTCCACTTAAGCTGGCAATGCCTTTTACTTAAGAGGCTATGCAGTCTGCGATTTGTCGAATTATAAATCTAACGTACAGCGGTTTTTAAGTAGCTACCAATTTTGCGGTCAGACTCGCGGCGCTTCATGGTCTCTCTTTTATCGTAACGCTTCTTTCCCTTGCCTAAAGCTATTCGTAGTTTTATGTAGCGTCCTTGCGTTAGCAGTTCCATGGGGACTATAGTTCTTCCTTGTTGCTTGGGCACTATTAGCGCTTCAATTTCACGTTTTTTCGCGAGCAGTTTTCGTGCACGAGTTTTGTCGGAGTCTGAAATGGGGATGCCGGATGTACCGGCAATCGTAGCATTGACAAGCCAGAGCTCGCCTTGTTTGATGGTTACGTATGCGCCACGGAGATGCCCATGGCCCATACGGAGACTTTTGGCTTCCGCGCCGCTTAGTTCCAGCCCTACCACTAATGTGTCGCCGAGCTCATAGTCGAATCGTGCTCGCCGATTTACGATTGCCTTAGTCTGTGCGGGTCGCTTTTTAGCGTGCTTCTTAGCCATAATAGGCCTATTGTAGATGAAAGTACGTATGTAGACAAATATAAATAAAAATTATATAATATTTTATACGAAATATCACCGTGCCTAAGTTAATTTTATTCATGCATATTTGTCTTAATTTAATAAACGTATGAGCAGCGCAAATTCACGGGTATTACCTCTCAGAGAAGTACGCTATCGAGATCGCGAAGGTGAATTTTCGGCTACGGTTCAGACGGTATTACCTATTCATAATGAGCCTACTGGAAGTGTGGTATTCGTACCTGGATATTATGCAGGTGGTGATAGCTTTGCGCATCACGTCGATGGCGTTATAGGAGAGACACTCAGTACGCCGTATGGCGTAGATATCTGGAGATTTGACACACGCTATTCTCCACTCTGTCGACGTATTGGAGATCGCGTCGACCAAATGACTGCAGTTTTACGACACACCGAGAATAGAGGCGATGGAAAGACAGTGGTTATACCACACTCTGAGGGCAACCACGTAACGCTCGGGGCACTCATGTACCGGCCGGATCTACTGGGAGAGATTGGAGGCGTTATTGGGCTCGGCATGGTGTCAGTAAACCCGTTCTCGGGTACTAAATTCCAGGAGGCGTGCTTTGCTGACATAGCGACGCCTCATGACGGTAAAAAACCATTAGTCAATGTACCACTGCGCGGATTAGTTCGTGTATTATCCGAAGAGGCAGTGGACCATTTGTCGCCAGCAGCTCGGGAAAGCTATGCGGCCGGATTGATGAGTAAAGTTTCCGGCGCAGCTGGTAGGCTCGGATTATATAATCTTATCTCCGATCACGCCCAAACACCTAAGGTTCCGCTGGTGCCGCTTGCGAGTGCCGGCATTGGTGAAATGATTGGCGCGCTGCCCTATGCAGTAGTTAATCCTGAAGCGCGACGGGCGCTCGTTACGATTCTGGCGAATGTTATGAAACTGTCGATCGGCAGCGATCCGTTAGGAGAGGGTTACCAGATTTTAACGACACCAACTGCTGAAATGAGCGCAATTTTGTCAGAGTTAGTGCCGGTTTCTCATTTTACGGGCACGAAGGATCGATTGGCGGGCGGTTCAATCAAGGACGGCCTCATTTCAGCTGGATTTAAAGGCGATATCCACGAGTATGATATGGGTCACCTTGATTTATTATTTAAGCGTCCGGTTATAGGACGGGTCGCTCGCATCGCGGTGCGATATATGTTCAATGGACAACCGGAAACTGATGTACTCGACTTACGCAAAACCCCAAACTAGCCTAAAATATTCCTCGTACCATTA
>CAYVOS010000142.1:0-2491 GCA_964453515.1 uncultured Candidatus Saccharibacteria bacterium
TGGAGGAATCCAGCTTACCGGTTTGAGTTGACGGATTTTGCGTAAGTCGAGTGTATCCAGCTGGGCTTCAACCATTGCAGCTTCAGCTTTAATCCGCTCAACATACGGCCAAATAAAATCCCAGCTGAAACCATTTCTGGTTCAGGGATATTACGGGCAAGTTGTTACCGTTTTCTATGCATGCTGCTCACGTTTACTTATTTCGGTCCGGTATACGGTAGAGGCTTATGTTTAAGCAAACACACAATGGTTTGTTATTGCAGTGCCAATGACTCGATCATCTTTAGAATCGGTCCGGAGAACCCGGAGTCATTCCACATGCTTGCATCAATGCTCATCGGTTTCGAACTGCCGCAGGTAACATTGCTACATTGGTTGAATGTAACAGTAATAACCGGGTCGACTTTCGTAATGTCCACTTCCGGAATCACCTGCCCCTGTTGGTAACCGGAATTGCCGGTCACGTAGATGCCATCAAGGGCACCGTGCGTATTGGTGGCTGCATACTGTAAGAAGCTGACATAGGTCGTAGCCCGCTGCGTCGGCGTGGGATTCGCATAGGCAATATGTTGCGAAGGAAGTACCGCTACGGCATTACCTTGCGAAAACATACTGAAGTTCATGGCGTTTTCATTCTGGATAGCCAGCACCACTTGGCCGGTCTGTGACTGGCCGTTCGCACCAGTGAGTTGCATATTCGGGGAAGTAACCGTCAACTTACCGTTTCCGTTATCTGATACGTTCCATCCCTGTGGATAGTTCAGCGTTAAGTTGAAGTTGCTCGAGTTATACTGCATGGTTGCAGCTGTAATGGCAGGCTGCTGCTTAGACTTTGAAGTATGCTGCGAACTTGTAGTGGATTTTGTAGGAGATTTTTGTTTGCTGAGTTCGTATACCCCGCCGCCAACAGCCGCCAACACCAGCAGTATCACGAACGCCCAGGCAATCGCCCGAAGTACGGTGTGCTTTTTCTTAAGTTGCGGCATAAATTGGTCAAAATCTACCGTAGATTCGGCAGCCGCCTCAAAGTCATCCTGCTCACTAGTATTGGGATGCTCAGGTGCTTGCGGCTTGCCGGATTCGGCAGGGCCGCCAATCATGTTGCCGTCCATGTTTTGCATTATACGCTTATTACTGAATATCAGCGTAAAGGGCGGGAAACTTGTAACTACACGTAGCGGGCGGGCAGTATACCACTCTGCTCCAGGATAAATTTGTAGCGCCCCTCAAAGGCTTGCCGTGCTTCGGGAAGCACTACCTTGCGTGCCCAATCCTTTTCGACTTTTGTACGGTTCAAATGCATCAGCTCTTCGTATGTTTTGCCGGCAAATGTCTTATCCGTCGCTTCATGCCAAAAGATCTGCAGAAACGGCCCAACCATATGCGAGCAGCCGTCGGCCGATGAAACGATCTGCACTTCAATCGGTGCCTGGTGCAGATCTATTTCATTTTTTCTATCGAGCAGTTCAACCCCTTTGAGTACAGCTTCCGCAAACTTCAGATCGAAACCAAGCTGAGCAAGGATTTTTGGTCCATACTCTTGAGTTGCCGTATATTCATGTTCGAAGTCGAGAATTTTACCGTAGTCGTGTAGCCAGACCATGATTTCCACCATTTCCCGGTCGGCTTCTTTGTGATGCTCACACAGTTCAAAGGCAATCTTTTCGACTATCTCAAGATGCCACTGTACGAACCACTTATGGTGCAGAAAGTTAGGATTGCTCGCTGCATCTTTGACATGTTCGCGGAAGGCAACGATTTTATCTAACATGTCGTCATTGTACCAAAGTTACCCGTAACTGTCGTACCATGGTTTAGCGATTGACGGTCGACATGTCCGGGTAACGGTCGCCTGCTGTTTCACCTTTGGGGGCTACCTCATCGAGCCGCTGCAAATCCTCGTCAGATAAATGGATGTCGAGGGAAGCAATGTTCTCTTTGAGGTATTCGATGTGTTTCGTACCCGGAATCGGTACAATGTCCTTGCCTTGCGCGAGCACCCAAGCCAGCGCCAGCTGACCGGGTTTTACACCTTTTTCTTGGGCAATCTCATCGATTTTCCCAACTATCTTCAAATTAGCGTAAAAATTATCTCTCTGAAACCGCGGTTGTTTGCGGCGCCAATCGTCCGCCGGGATATCTTCGGGTGATTTCCAACGGGCCGTTAAGAAGCCGCGACCGAGCGGGCTGTAGGCAACAAAACCAATGCCCAGCTCGCGGACAGTATCTAGAATCATCTCCTCAGGGTCCCTCGTCCAGAGACTGTATTCGGTCTGCAGTGCGGTAATGGGGTGGACCTTGGCGGCGCGGCGGATGGTGTCGGCAGCAGCCTCACTCATGCCAAGGTAACGCACCTTGCCCGCTCTGACGAGATCGGCCATTGCGGCTATAGTATCTTCGATCGGAACCGACAAATCGACACGGTGTTGGTAATACAGGTCAATATGGTAGACACCGAGCCGTTGCACGCAAGCATCACACTCTTTCTAGA
>CAYVOS010000143.1:0-2476 GCA_964453515.1 uncultured Candidatus Saccharibacteria bacterium
CGATATCTACACCGATTCGTTTGGCATATGATGGATCAAGCGCATGCTCGGCATCTATAAAGGCTGCCGTCCCGCCTGCTTTCTGTACTTCGGCAATTGCATGCAAGGTTAGCGTCGTTTTGCCGGAGCTTTCCGGCCCATAAATCTCTATTACCCGACCCTTAGGAACTCCGCCACCAAGCGCCAAGTCTAGACTCAGACTTCCAGTCGGCCAGCATTCCACCTGCTGATGAGCCGCTTCGCCGAGTTTCATGATCGAACCTTTGCCAAATTGTTTTTCAATTTGGTCTAGCGCAAGCCCAAGCGCTTTAACTTTACCGTCTGTCGTACCGGTATCCTTAGTATCCTTATCTTTTGCTTTTGTGTCTGCCATTACATCAACCCTCCGTCAACAATTTCATCCAAACAAAGCCCACACCACTTACGTATTATTATATCAAACTTCTTGAACTATTTATGTTCGGCCCGTCTACTGCTAGAATGAGGACATCAGCGATTTCTAATCTTTGAAGAGGGTGGGTTTGCAAGTAAAAATGCACAGATCGAAAGACGAAGCACGCGTTGCTGTCATCGATAAAACTATCACCGCAATTATCGAGCGAGCGCTTGCCCGTGGTGCCAGCGACATTCACATTGAACCCCGTTCTCAAAACATTGTAGTCCGTTTTCGTCTTGATGGCTGGCTACAAGAAGTGACAAAACTCCCCTTGATAGCGCTCCATGACATCATACAAAACATAAAAAGCCGAAGTGGCCTCGACACAAGTCAACTGCATGCTCCGCAATCCGGTACTTTTAACTTCGATTCGGATCAAGTTAAAACGAGTATCCAAGTCGCCACGATGCCAACCGTGAATGGCGAAAAAGTTGCCATGCGTTTGACGCGCCAATTGAGTGAACCGGCTACGCTCGGAGCACTCGGTTTTTGGGGAAAAACGCTGGCTAACCTTGAAGCCAGCATAGCCGAACCACACGGTCTAGTGATTGCCGCCTCTCTGCACCGCACCGGTGCGAATATGAGTATGCTCGGCGTCGTCCATCTCCTCAACAACCCGTCGTTAAATATCGCTACCTTGGAAGATCCCATCGAGCACCAAGTTCCCGGGGTTAATCAGACACAGGTCAATAGTGCTGCGGGCGTAACGTTTAATGCCGGCCTGAAGGCGCTGTTGCACCAGGATCCGAATGTCGTTATGGTCAGCGACTTGCATGAAGACGACACAGTTCAAACCGCCATCCAAGCCGCATTGAGTGGCCGCTTACTCATTGGTGGCATCCATGCCAGTGACGCCGCTCATGGCGTCGTTCACCTTCTCAACATGCATGTTGAGCCGTTTATGATTGCTACCGCGCTCCGTCTGGCAATTGGTCAGCGATTTGTCCGCCGGCTTTGCCCGTCGTGCGCCGAGCCGTATACACCTGATGAAGCTTCGAAAAATGACTTACGTATACTCTTAAAGAGTTGCGGTGTCACGAACGTAAAAATGCTTCATGAGCTTGAACATAGCGCGATACAGCACGAAATTAGTGCAGCTATTGCCGACCACGACGTGAATACTACCGAAAAAACGGTCAATCGTCTCTACCGCGCTAATCACGAAGGTTGCCCGCGCTGCAACTTCAGCGGCTATAATGGACGACTCGGAATTTGCGAGGTGCTGAAATCTACCGATAGGATGAAGAGACTCGTTGCATCCAATTCGACAACTGATGAAATTCGTACATTAGCGAGCCAAGAAGGTATGGTGCCCCTAGCACTTGATGGACTCGTCAAAGCACTTCGTGGTCTTACGACACTTGAAGAAATATTACCCTTAGGCATGGTCGCTTGAGCCATATGTCCAATACGCCTATAATCTTTGCTTGATATGAAGAAAATCGGCAACCAAGGCGTCACTGTGATAGAACTATTGGTGCTCGTCGTGATTATCGGTATTTTAAGCGGACTTATCATCTCAACTCATGCGGGGATCGCCGAAAAGCAGCGCAACGATACACGGCAGCAGGATATTAGTGAGATTCGTGACGAGTTAGAAGTTTACTATACCAAGTACAACAAATACCCAACCCTGTCGGAACTCAACAATGCCTCATGGCGTACGACGTATATGAAAGGCCTAGACAGTAGCGTCCTGCAAGATCCAAGCAGCCATACCAATACAATTATCAGCAACCCGGCAAAAGATGCTTACGCCTATACCGTAACTGCTGCAAGCGGCAAAGCCTGTGACAACGTTAAGGCACTTTGTACACAGTACACCCTTACCGCAACCCTAGAAGGCGGCGGCACTTACGTTAAGAACAATTTAAATTAAGCACTATACTCTTAAGACTGGCCAGGAGCACCACTGGTAGTATCATAGGGTGGATTAATGGGCGGAGTCGGCGGCATCTGGGAGACTTGCTGCTGCGGTGGCTGTTGCATAGGTTGAGGCTGTTGGTTCAGTTGCTGCACGTAGGCGCCCTGTTCTCGGTA
>CAYVOS010000144.1:0-2446 GCA_964453515.1 uncultured Candidatus Saccharibacteria bacterium
CAACGGTATGATTCTTGATCTGCCGCAGCACGCGCATGCCCCGACAGTCATAGCCAATGCTAAAGACGCAGCTCCTTTTGTCCCCACAAAGCTTCGGCGCCGGTTATCCAAGCGCGAAACATAAGCTGTATATGCTGTGCTATACTAGACAGTAATTATGAAAATTGGACTGGTGTGCCCATATAATGTGGCACGAAGTGGAGGAGTTCAGGAGCTAGTCTTTGCGTACCAGGCAGAGTTGCGTCGTCGTGGACACGACGCTATTGTCATAACTCCAGAGCCCCGTGAAATGACGGCAGAATGTGCTGCCCGGAAACACATCATATACTTAGGAACTGGTGCAGATTTTAATGCACCGATTCATACGACCGGTCAAGTATCTGCGGGTCTTAATGATGAAATTGATCAGGTGCTTGAAGAGCATAATTTCGACATACTACACTTCCATGAGCCAGGCGTCCCAATGCTAAGTCGTCAGATGCTTGCCCGTTCGAATACGGTAAATGTGGCAACCTTCCATGCCGCCTTTCCAGAGACGATTGTGGGGCGTACATTCGCCCGGGTTGCTTCCCCGTATACAAAGCCACTAATGAAATACGTCCATGAATACGTAGCAGTTTCCGATGCGGCTGCCGAATATATTGCACAACTGACCGAGAAACCGGTAGCGATTATTCCGAACGCCATTGACTTAAAGCACTATACCTCACCAAAGAAACGGGATGATTCGAATCCGAATAAAACGATTTTTTACGTCGGTCGACTCGAGACTCGTAAGGGAGTTAATCTTCTGATCAGAGCATTTAAGCTGTTGCACGACAAGTATCCTGAGGTTTCACTGGTGATAGCCGGAGCTGGTCCTGACCGGGGCAAACTGGAAAATCTTGCCAGTAACCTCAAATTAACTGACAATGAAGTGAAATTCTTAGGCTTCGTCAGTGATAAGGAGAAGATAGACCACCTTCGTGCCAGCGACCTATTCTGTGCGCCATCGCCGTACGGTGAGAGTTTTGGCATCGTACTATTGGAGGCAATGGCAACGGGACTTGTAACCGTCGCTGGGAATAACCCGGGGTACCGGTCGGTATTAACGGGTATCGGTTCATTATCGCTCGTCAACCCCCGTGAAGCTAGTGAGTTTGCGCACCGTCTAGAGCTCATGTTGTTTGAGAATGGCCTACGAAAACTATGGCGAGGTTGGGCTAAGGCCCAGGCAAAGCAATACAGCACTGAGACAATTGTTGATCAATATGAGGAATTGTATAAGGAAGCTATAAGGAAACATCGCCGACGGATACGCCGACACTTAAAGAGATGAATACCCTTAAAATCGGCTTCGTGCTCGACGATTCGCTTGATACGCCTGATGGCGTTCAACAGTATATTTTGGGGCTCGGCTCTTGGTTAAACGGTCAAGGACACGAGGTGCATTACCTCGTAGGAGAAACGTCGAGACAAGATATTAAAAATGTCCATTCATTAAGTCGAAACATTACAGTTACGTTTAACGGTAATAGGATGTCGACTCCGCTGCCGACAAGTAGCCACGGGTTGCGTACGTTTCTTGCCAAAGAACAATTTGATGTCTTGCATGTTCAAATGCCGTATAGCCCGTTTCTGGCGCACCGAATTATCCTAGCCGCGCCGAAACAGACCGTAGTTGTCGGTACTTTCCAGATCATGCCGAATTCCAAGGTCGTGTTTATGGCTAATCGCCTGCTGGGGATGACACTCAAACGATCACTCAAACGATTTGATCTTTGTTTTGCTGTGTCTGATGCGGCACAAGAGTTTATGCGGCAGTCGTTTAAAACTATGTCTACAGTATTGCCTAATGTAGTCGACTGGACCCGTTTCGTAACAGCTAAACCACGAATTGAATATGCGGATAAAGAACTGACTATCATGTTTCTTGGCCGGCTTGTACCTCGAAAAGGTTGCCAAACACTTTTAGAGGCGACTCGGATCTTAAAGCAAAAGAATAACTTGCCTCCATTCCGCATCGTAATATGCGGTAAAGGTTCGCTAGACGCTACGCTCAAGCAATTTGTAAGAGATGAGTTGCTGGAAGATATCGTATCGTTTACCGGATTCATATCGGAAGAAGACAAGCCGTCGTACATCGCCAGTGCGGATATCATGGCATTTCCGAGCCTTGGTGGGGAGAGTTTCGGTATTGTGCTCCTGGAAGCGATGGCTTCTGAGCGACCGGTAGTACTGGCTGCTGACAATCCGGGATACCACTCGGTATTCGAGCCAAATCCTGAACTGCTTTTCCCTCCCGGCGATCAGTACGAGCTTGCCAAAAAGTTATCCAGATATTTGCGAGATGCCGATGCTCGGTCCAAGGCTCTAGCATGGCAAAAACGATATATCAAACAGTTTGATGTGGCGGTAGTTGGCAAGCAGCTCGTAGGCACATATCAACAACTGTTGCAGAAGAAGT
>CAYVOS010000145.1:0-2444 GCA_964453515.1 uncultured Candidatus Saccharibacteria bacterium
TATCTGTCTGCCATGTATTCATGTCTCAGCACATATATTACCCTGAGTACTCTATGAGGAGCAAGCGATAGCGCTTTTGGGCTTCAGCGCGCTATACTAATAAAGTTATGTTGCAACTGAGTAATACGCTCATGAACCGACCGGTTTTGAGCTTGCGAACTGGAACCGTGGTGGCGACAGCCATTGCACCGATCGTTAACCCGAATAATCTCAAAATTGAGGGCTTTTACTGTGATGATCGTTTCAATAAGGACCGGCTCATCTTACTCTATCAGGATATTCGGGACCTCATTTCACAGGGCTTCGTCATCAACGACCACGATGTATTGAGCGATCCGGCTGAACTTGTTCGCCTAAAAGACATCTTCGAGCTGAAATTCGAACTTATCGGCAAACCGGTAGAGACAGTCAGCAAAGTAAAAGTCGGGAAGGTATCCGACTTCGCCACAGAGATAACTACCATGTACGTACAGAAGCTGTACGTCTCTCAACCGATATACAAAAGTTTTACGGGAGGGAACCTTGGTGTTGATCGTACGCAAATCAACGAAATCACCAACCGACGCATCATTATTAACGACTTGCAAGGAAGTATGCCGGCGCATGCCAACGCCGTGGCTTAGGCCTGCGACAACTCGTTCACGACCATTTTGACATCTTCATAGCTAAATCCCTGACGTACCAGGTACTGCATAAGCTTTATATCTTCACGATAACGACCACGTTTTTTCTCTGCCAGAACTCGCAAAATTTGTTGTTCGTCTGCTTCATCTCCAGCAAGTACACGATGAATAACCTCATCAGATACATGTTTTGAACGAAGTTCTTGTTGTAATTTTAGCTTCGATGTAGGGCGGAGCAGGCGACGATGCGATACCCAAGCTTGCGCAAACGACAGATCATTTATATAACCGACTTTACTTAACTTGTTAAGTATTGAATTCGCTAGGGCAGGGGATGCCTGTTTTCGCTGAAGGTATGTACGCACTTCCCATTCGCTCCGCGGTCGTATGCCCAAGTAGCGTAGAGTCAAACCGTACAACTTGTCGTCACTCGACAGTTGCTTCAGCTCGGATACCCGTTCTTTACTCACCTCTTGACCGAGCTTTAGTTGCTGATCCAGTAGGGCAACGTCACTCAACGAGAAAGCGTATCCCCCGTCTATAAAAATCGAATATCTGCCCGCCGTTTTAACTTGTGCTTTGATATCCGTGATCTTCATTGATCGACTCCTGAATCTCCCGCTGCAGTTCTGCAAAATATGTCATATCATGCGGAACGATTTGCATCCCCTTGATCTTGTCTGCAGCCAGCTGGGAAAGTATATGCAAGCCCACCCAACGAATTGACGTGACCTCGCTCGATTCAAGCGAGAAGTGTGGCGTACTAGTAACATCGAATCCATACACCCACTGGAGTTCATTTTCAATGATTTTATTGGGTTCATAGCGCAGCTCCTGCCGGTGCAGGAACAGCAGCCGTGCGGTTTCTGGTTTGATATCCAAGCCAAGTTCTTCTTTGGTTTCTCGAAGCGCAGCCGCCAGCGGAGTCTCATTAAAGTTTATGTGCCCCGCCGCTGATGTGTCGTAAAAGTTCGGCCATGTCTTACTTTGGGCTGCACGCTTTTGGAACAGTACCTGAGTTTGCCCATTTTTTATCCGGTATATCCACAGGTGCGCAGAACCGTGGAGTGCACCTTTTGCTGCCCCAGTGATTGGGATACCCGAGTCGGTGATCGGTTCGCCATCATCCTCATAGCCCTGCCAAAGTTCACCAGTATTGCCTATCGCATTCGTGTTGGTCATTTAGATTGCTTGGTTATTCTTTCATTGCTTCTGCGCGGACTTTCTTTGCAATTTCATCCATTACTTTCGGGTTTTGCTGAAGGTAGGTCTTCGTTGCTTCCCGTCCCTGCCCGATCTTCTGATCATTGTATGCAAACCAGGCACCGGACTTATCCACGATATTGTGGATAACTGCCAAGTCAAGGATATCTCCGGACTTGGAAATGCCTTCGTTATACATGATATCGAATTCGGCTTGCCTAAAGGGTGGCGCAATCTTATTCTTCACCACCTTAACGCGCGTGCGATTTCCGATCACCTCCTCACCTTGCTTGATTTGCGAAATACGCCGAATGTCCATACGGACTGAGGCATAGAACTTTAAGGCGTTACCACCTGTTGTCGTTTCCGGATTACCGAACATAACACCAATTTTCATACGTAATTGGTTGATGAAAATAACTGTGGATTTACTGCGTGAGATAACCCCGGTGAGTTTACGAAGCGCCTGGCTCATAAGTCGGGCCTGTAGGCCCATTTGAGCTTCGCCCATTTCACCTTCAATTTCAGCGCGCGGTACCAATGCTGCAACCGAGTCAACGACAATGAGGTCGACAGCGTTTGAGCGTACCAGCGTCTCAGTGATTTCCAGCGCCTGTT
>CAYVOS010000146.1:0-2432 GCA_964453515.1 uncultured Candidatus Saccharibacteria bacterium
ATGCATTCTGG
Organism: uncultured Candidatus Saccharibacteria bacterium; assembly: GCA_964453515.1. Classification (GTDB taxonomy): domain Bacteria; phylum Patescibacteriota; class Saccharimonadia; order Saccharimonadales; family UBA4665; genus JAICLK01. The sequence goes on from CAYVOS010000146.1 coordinate 12, forward strand.
TCAGTGCTATTGTTGACGGAGACATTGTTGGTCTCGTTTGTCGTGGTGTTCGTAAGAACTGTCTTGTGGCTTGGTTGATAGTAGTGCTTGTGATGGTGATGATCGTAGTTCTGGCTGTAACAACCACAATCGACCCCATCATAATTGCCGCTGTAACTTGTCGCACCTGCAACACCACTGAAGCTGGCGATCAGGCCGGCTGAGGCAGCTGCTGCCGCCGCAACGCGAGCTATTTTAAGTTTTACCATAGTACCCTCCTTGGAATTTGGAATTAATTGATATAAGTACGGGTTTGTTACCCGACTCTATTAGCCAAATACGCTTCCCGCGGTAAGATCTTCGAGCTAATAGAGTCGGACGGCAAGGATGGAAGTGTGAAGGTACCTACATTAAGAAAAAATATATAGTGGCTAATTGGCCGCTACTCAGAATTAATATCCAAGTTTGTCGATGAGCTATTCGTGACCGAGCCACCGGGAGATGTGCTTTGAGATGAATCACCGCTGATGTGTACGTTGCTACCTGATACTTTTATCGTTTTATCGTATGAGCCGGATTGTGGTACGGCTACCGGTTGGCCGTTAACTGTAACTGAAGTCGAGCTTGAACTTGATGTCGAGCCGGCGCTTGTTGTTGAACTCGAGTTTGATGCATTACTTGTCACTGACTGCTTGCCCGTTCCTTTCAGGGGTTGTTGATTAGACGAATAAGATATATTGCTGCTGTTTGAGGCGTTGAGCCGTTCGTTAGTTCTAGTGGGCCCATAAATCTTAGATAACATAAGCACCACACCAACTATTGCGGCAATTGCGACTAAAAAAACAAAAATTCTATTTCTGACGGTTGCGATATTGAAGCCGGGGTGGAGGGGGTTGGTGGAATGCTGGAGGTTTCTAGCAAAACTGCTAGGTCGGAAATGGTCGTTGCTGATGGTTACTGCCTTGTCTGTCACGCTGTATCCTCCTCACACTCAGCTTACTAGGTAATATCGTAAGCAATATGCCAAGCCAAAGATGTAATAAATTTTACAGGTCTACATATTTCATGGATTAGAAGGGAAAAAATTTAGTTGTGATATTAAATTCAACCCCGTTGCTGGGCGTATGTGTGGCACCATACGGGCACTAACTGTGGAGGAAGAAGATGTTACGACGCGCTACTGCAATGGCGCTGCTATAGCAATTAATGCTTTAAGGTACCGCGCGTATGCTATTGCACTGCATGCTAAGAAATTTCAGTATGCTTTTTAGTTAACTTATACTAAAAGATGTGAAAACGCTTTTGTTTACTTTAAGCATTGTCGTTGTATTGGCTGCTTGCGCGCCTGCTTCATCGGCCTTTGCGCTTGATTTATATCCTGCGCAAAAAATTGGACATGACGTATCGTGGCCCAACTGTAATGCGCAGCTACCGGTCAAATCACCCTTCGGTATCGTCGGTGCGACGGGCGGACTTGTGTTCCATCCGAACCCTTGCTTATTTGAAGAGTCGCATTGGTTCAGCAACCTGTCCCTATATATGAATACCGGCTATGCGGGTAAGATACGTGCGGTACCATACGAATCGTATCCCCGCCATTGCTCCTTGGCTGATGAAACATGCTTGGCATATAACTTTGGCTATAACGCGGGCAAGTACGCAATCATGTACGCGGCAAGCCAGTATGTTCACTCAAATGTATGGTGGCTGGACGTTGAAACGGAAAATAGTTGGTCTACGAATACCGGGGTCAATCGGGCCTCCTTAATTGGGATGGTTGCCGCCATTCAAAAAAATACGGTGCTCCCGGTTATCGGATTCTACTCCTACCCTGGCCAATGGAACACCATAACGGGTGGCTGGCAAAACGGTTATCCCAACTGGGTAGCTACAGGAAATGATAGGCTGCAAACGGCAACTGCATATTGTGATGGCCAGGCATTTAACGGGGGCAAAACCTTGCTCACGCAGTACACGACCCGCCTTGATAACGACTATGTGTGTAGGTGACGTGATATATCTAGGGGATACTAATTCCGGTCGGTAGGGTACTAGCTTGCTTTTGCAGCTGGGTGTCCGTTGTTTGCAGACTTTGGTTTATACTTTTCAGATTCTTATTTATGCCATCGACTTGCGTGGTAAACGTATTCACTTTGTTAGTTACTGATTTTGCCTGATTTTTTAACGTAATACCACCGTAAATAATGGTCACTGCAGTGGTTACCGTAGCGATGGTGGTGATAAATAACATTATGGCGACGTATATTTTGAACTTCATATACAAGCAATGATAGCAAAAACTACGCTGACCGGCCAACCGGCCTATCCCGTACCCAGTAGATGACTTCGCCACCACCTTAATCAGAAAGCCGAGGCGTTGCCTCGGCTACAAGAGTGCGTTAGAGATAGCGGAAGAGAAAGGCATTATCTGCAGGTAGGTAG
>CAYVOS010000147.1:0-2427 GCA_964453515.1 uncultured Candidatus Saccharibacteria bacterium
TAGTGCCGTGTCGACCGAACAGAGTATCCGCGGCACCCGGCACGGCTCGCACCGCCCCGATTTGGTAATCGCCGACGACTGCGAAGACCTGCAGTCGGTTAAAACCAGCGAAGGACGCGAGAAAACCTTTGACTGGTATACCAGCGAAATCCTGCCGGTCGGCGACCAGAGCACCAAGTTTGTGCTGATCGGCAACCTGCTGCATACCGATTCGCTGATGATGCGCATGAAGGTCTTTAGCGCCCGACAATCCAACCGATTCGTCTTTAAAGAATATCCACTAATAAACAGTGAAGGCATATGCCTGTGGCCGGGTAAGTACCCGACGCCCGCAGCCGTAGAGCGCGAAAAACGGGAAGCCCCCAGTGAGCGGGCCTACTACCGAGAATACCTACTAAAAATACTACCGGACAACATGCAGATCGTTAAAGAGGAAGACATCACCTACTACGAGAATTTACCTCCAAAGCTCGCCGGCGGCATGTACCGCACGGCGATCTGCGTTGACCTGGCCATATCCAAGAAAACGACTGCAGACTATACCGCAATCGTCGTGCTGGAAAAGCATGGTTACGGCAGAAACGCAAAGATATACGTGCATCCGTACCCGATTAACAAGCGCAACCTGTATAGCAAAACCGTGCGAGATATTGCCACGCTGAAAACACGTCACCCTTCGGCTGACATCTACATAGAAGACGTCGGCATGCAGCGGGCAATCATTGAAATGCTGGACCAGGAAAAAATGCGAGCTGAGGCCGTCCCGATTAATGGCAGAGACAAGGAGGAGCGTCTGCAGGTGGCCTCTTACTGGATAATTAACGGTACGGTAAGATTCCCACTTAAAGGTTGTGAGAAACTACTGACACAAGTCATCAGTTTTGGCGTGGAGCGCGACGATTTACTCGACGCTCTGACACTTGGCATTATCCATTTGATGGAGCAAAAGAACGAGCCACCATCAGTAATGATGATTGGCCGAGTTATCCGACCCAAGCTAGTCTACTGACACCACGCCTCGCATTCACATATACGGCTGGCCTTCCGTATCTGTTAGCGGTATAATCTGGGTGTCGAGGCACCAAGTAAGTAGATTAAAAGTGCAGGTTCCGCCTGTGCGTAATTAAGCCTAAGAAATGGGCAGCTACGCACAAAAGAGTAGGCTTAATCGCTTGCTTGGGGCCTCGACAGTCCAGCGTGGCTGTCCTTTTATTATGAGCACAGCCAACCTAAGCTAAATTGGCCATTAGGAGGGCTGTCAAAATGAGTAGAGACAAAAGCGGAAGCTGGCTCTCGAGGCACAAGATCCTTGCCGGAATAATAACTGTAACAGTTGCCGCAATTTTGTATCACTGGCTCAAGCTGTGGGGTCTTGCCGTACTCGTTGTGGCGCAGTTTTTACTCTGGAAATATGCCGCATGGCCACAAAAAGTAAAGTTATGGGCCAGCTTGGGCCTATCAGTTGTACTTATAATAATTGCCTCCGCGTGGAATAACTACAATTTGCCCCCAACAATCAGTATTGATAACGCATTGGCCGATTCAATCGGTACCGATAATAACACCTCAAACTATGACATTACTGGGAACATAACCAGTCAGAAATCAGTAACGCTCACCATTGACGGTAAGCACATATCACTGAACTCGAACCACGACTTTTCGTACAAGACCAGCTTGCATGAGGGCGATAATAACTTCACGCTTATCGCTACTAATGGCAGCGGCAGAGATAGAGAGGTACTGACCATACACCGCAATACTAAAGCCGAGGACGCCCAGGATGCGGCACAACAGGCGGCCGCAGATAAAGCCTCCCAGCAACAAGCCGCAACCGATGCCGCTTCCCAGAAAGCAGCTCAACAGCAGAGCGATGAAAATACCATCAAAACAGCCGTGCAAAAGGACTTAGGCGGCACGAATGATGTCGGCGGAAAATACTACCGCGGTATTGATGTTGAACCGCAAGAAAACGGTGGCTACGGTGTATTCGTAGATTACAATGCCGATGAAGCAAGCAATAATAAGGACGATAAGGTCTTGTACACCGAAAAAGCCGAGCAGCTTTACAAGACTATCTACTCACAAACAGGTCAGGATATAACAACGGCCTCAGTTTCCGCTTACTTTGCTGGCACGGATCAGTATGGTAATAATTCGGACAAGCTCGTGTATAAAACAATTCTTGATAAGTCGATAGCTGATAAGGTTAATTGGAAAGCCGATGACGCCACGCTACAAATTGACCTGCCAAACCTGTGGAGTGTTACCCAGGACTTCTTGCAGTAGGTGAAGAGTTATTTCAAGAGTTTCTGAGCTAGGGAGATCAGTTGCTCCGGATGCGTTTGTAGATTAACGGGCACGTAACTATCAATAACCCCAGCTCGACCTAAGCAACCGACGCCGTCAGGCGTAGGTCTCTGCCAA
>CAYVOS010000148.1:0-2413 GCA_964453515.1 uncultured Candidatus Saccharibacteria bacterium
TAAGTTCCGGATGACCACGAAGCGGGCTAAAGACAACGTCTCGAACGGTTTCCCAGAGTGGTAAGTGATTTTCCACGTCTATGACCCGTGAGATTGTTGATGATGTTCCACTAGCCTGTTGAGAAACGACCGTAATGGTATGTGGCCCGTTTGTGAGGTAGGTTGTGTTCAAATTACCTGTACCTGACACTCTCTTACCGTCAACAAATACCGCTGTACTACCGTTGCCGACATCCACAGAACCTGAAATTGAAGCACCGGCTGGCAGTATTTGACTTGGGTTTGATGTATCGCCCCCACTCGACCCAGCTCCGCCGGCCGTGTTTCCGCCCGAACCTCCTCCGCTTCCTGGAGGCGCCTGCGTTTTTGCAGTTACCGTTGCCGCCCCTGAAACATTGCCTGCATAATCGTATGCTTGGATGGAATATGTATAGACGGTACTACTGCTGAGACTACCATCTACATAGGCAGTGCCCGGTTGTGTACTCACAAGCGTGCCATTGCGATAAACTCGATATCCAGATACACCGACATTATCCGTTGATGCATCCCAGGCAATCGATATGCTATCTGCTGAAGTCGCTGTAACGTGTGCATTAGTGGGTGTCGAAGGAGGAGTAGAGTCCCCTGGCTGTGGGTAACTACTCGTAAATATCGGATCATCGGCGAATTTATTGTAGTAGGCTTGCTCTGTCGGATCGTATTGACCAGACAAACTGTACTCTGTCAGACAGCCCATACCGGCATTGTTTGCGCTGTCATCATAGACCATGTACATTTTCAAACGAGGATAGCTATTATTATCCAGAGCTGTTTTCATCTGCTGGTAGTATTGATAAACATGGGCCTGATCCGGCGTAGAACAGTCACCCCATTCGGCCGCTCCCCACGGCTTAGAATCAAAATTAGTGGCGCTTGAATTGTCCGCCAACAGCACGTTATACATTCGCCCGATAGTATTACTTACAGTCGACGAATCACTTGTGCTATACGTATCAAAGGTCACCCAATCTACCAGATTATTCCCCGGCCACATCTGCGGGATAAGGCAGTCCCACTTGTAGTAGCCCATGTAGTTCATGACGTACACGACATTTGTCACCTTGTCTGCTTGAAAGCGATTCTCGACATTCTGCCACATCGCTCGATACTGCGCCGGTGTACCCGCTGATCCAGGCTTTATAGCGCATGAAGTACCCCCCGAAACGTCATTCTCGGGCTCATGCCAGATCGTTAAAAATATCTTATGTGGCGCGATTGATCTTATACTTGCCGCCGCTTTGTCTATATTGGCATTGACTGTTGCATTGCCTCCATCTGCGTCGGCCCAGTTACTCGCCGGCTTCCAGTTGACATAAATATACGTATTTGGGCGATTGGCATAATATATTTCAGCACTGTTAAGCGGTAAGCTACCAGGAGGATGGTAATCATGAAAAATGTCCATCTGATGCCCAATCCGCTTTTCTGCATAGTTGAATTGAGAAATCTCATCCGATGCTACCTGCGGGTAACCTCCGACGGCCGCGCCCAACCACGGACGACAAGAATTAACTAAAATGCTTGAGACGACACAATTACTCGCCGCATGGCTGCCCTTGGTATATCGGTAACCAATGAGACCAAAGGCTACAAATATTAATAGAAGGGACACCACTTGTACGAACTTAAACGAGGGTTGATTCTTTTTTCTTTTTTCTGAAGTAATCACGACACGTTTGTTTTTGCGAGGCATAAGCTACGTTACCACGTTATAGTGCCCTAAGCATATTACAGCTAACGTACTAATTGCAACTTTTACTATGCTAGTACAGATTGTGCGCACTTGGTGCAGTAGCATTCATGCGGTTTGCATTGCTCGCAAATGAGAACGAGATCGTTGCATGCGACGTTAGCACAATTTTCATAATTACTCGTCTTGACTTTGCAATGCACACACTCTCCAATATCTACGGCCTTGTCCGAGAACTTGAGGCACATTCGTTTGTCAAAGACGTAGAGAGACCCCTGCCATAATCCGTCATCACCGTATTTCTCACCGTATTTTACGATACCACCGTCGATCTGATAGACTTCCTTGAACCCGCGATTTTTCATTAAGCTTGAAAGGATTTCGCAGCGCACCCCGCCGGTGCAATACGTTACCACTGGCTTATCTTTTATGTCTTTGTACTTATCACCTTCAAGGTCGTTGAGAAAATCTCTCGTGACATGCGTATCAGGAACAACGGCATCTTTGAACTTACCGACTTTAGCTTCATAGGTATTCCGACCGTCAAAAAAGACCACCTCATCACCACGTTCATGCACTAGCTTATGCACCTCTTCAGGTTTTAAGTGCTTACCGCCGCCGACGACGCCATGCTCATCAACCTTGAGTTCATCGACGGCACCAAACGTGACGATTTCATCG
>CAYVOS010000149.1:0-2372 GCA_964453515.1 uncultured Candidatus Saccharibacteria bacterium
TAACGCCCTGATATACAGCTCAAACGAGGAGACGCTTATGTCGAGCTGGGGTTAGTTAGTCTCGATATGCTGTGGTTGCCCATAGGGCGAAAGCTCAGTAAAATTCGCAAGGTATGCCCGTCCCGTGCCGGTTAATGAATATACGCAATAAGCATTTTTTGCAGCTATATTTGGTACCTGTTACAATGACTAAAATGGTTTGTATTTCCAGAACCGCAAAAGGCATTAATTAAATATCGTGAGGACTTGCAGAGACATATAATATGAGCTCTATTGTTGTATTTCTGGAAGTACTTGCACTGGTGGGATTCTCAGCAATTTGCTCAGGGCTGAATGTCGGTATCATTGCACTGAATGTGGGCGATTTGCAGCGTAAAGCAAGTCTTGGCAATATTGCTGCAAGGCGAATTCTTCCCTTCCGTAAGAATTTACACTTAACGATTGCCGCGATTTTACTTACGAACGTGGCAGCAATTTCAGGCACCTCCCTGGTGCTTAATAACCGTTTCAACGGCTTTATTGCCGAGATTGTCACCACTCTGCTTATTGTGGTGTTCGGCGAGGTATTGCCACAGGCGTTTTTTGCTCACAACGCATTAAATTTTTGTGCCCGGTTTACAGCATTGCTAAGGGTGATGGTAATACTGACATATCCTGTTTCCCGACCCTTACAGCTGACACTTGACAGGTACTTTGGCGAAGAGGCGTTACGTTTACAGTCGCGTCACGAACTTGGATTAGTCATTGCTGAGCATGCGGGCGCTGACGACAGCGAGCTTGATGAAGACGAAGTGGAAATCATGCGGGGGGCTTTGTTACTCAGTGAAAAACGCGTTCGGGATATTATGACCGAAATAAAGAAAGTCTATTGGGTGACGCCCGACATGAGAATCAATGCCGACAAGATAGATGAAATTAAAGAACACGGCCGGAGTCGTATTCCGATATTCAACCGTCATCTGACCACCTGTTTCGGCGTGCTGCTCATGAAAGATCTAGTTGACATCGATTTCGATAACAATACACCGAGGGTCGATGATCTGACGATTTATCCCGCACAGGTAGTCGGAAGCATGACGGCACTTGATACGTTATTCCGTAAGTTCATTAACGGCGGCACGCATTTGTTCCCGGTTGAACGCGACGACAAAATTGTCGGCATCGTGACGATTGAGGACTTACTAGAGGAAATTGTCGGTCACGAAATTGAGGACGAGCTTGACCATATTCGTGCCCGTCGTTTGAAGAAGACGAATCAGAATACGAGATATTGATGGATAAAAGCTAGCAGGGTTTGATAATGGCTGGCACAAAACCAGATATCTAAAATAATAAGTCCTGGGAATAAGATATATGATTCGACGAATTTTCCGGTGGATATCCGGAGACTCTTAACGGGTGGAAAGGCAAATTTGATCGGAATTGGCAGCAGCCATGGCACACCTTCTTTAGTGAACGTATCCATAACCAGGTGGCTTACCATACCTATCATGAAGGCCCACCAGACGTAGCCGATATTCACATGCGGCATTATAGGATGCAGAAAAATCAACAGGTAGTGGGTCATGAAGCCAAAGACTACTAAGCCTAGAACCGAGTGGGTTAGAAAGCGATGGCCGCCCATGCCCTTATCGACGACCTTACCGAGCAATTTTCCTTCCGGAAGGTTGCGCCAAAGTGGTGCTGTCGGCTGGTCGATATCCGGTGCGATACCACCAATTTGATTAGCGAGTAGCGATACTAGTGCAGTTGAAAGCGTCATGGTATGCAGCGGCTCTATGAGTACAACTGCTCCAAGTGCGGTGATCGCTGCAAGGTCATGCGTTCTTCCGGTCATAGTACATAAGTGTAAGCGGCTTGGGTAAGATTTGCTAGAGGGATGTCACTTGAAACTGTCTGAATTCAAAGTTTGCGTAGTCGCCACGAATGCTATCGCCGCCGGGTTGTGTGATAGGTTGGTATTTCGCGCAGGTATAGCGGCCGGTAATGGAACATTTCGGTGATTAGCTGGGGTTTATGCCCCGTGATCGGTGCAGACGAGGATCGGTTAAATGCTTTTCACCGTGTTGTCATAGATCTCTATGATTACCGAGCCATCCGTATTCGTCTGAATTATGGCCGCCAATATCTTGGGTATCGTTTTTGCATCGCCTGTGCTTGCGCAACAGCTAAGTGACCGCTTGTTCCTAAGTACCAGGAAGGAAGGCAAAAGGTTTCATGCATGCCGTGCTAATCGAGTAAGGTCTGTGCATTTATCTGGGAAGCTAATGCATCGTCAAAGATAAGGCTCACGGTAGTTTTTGGCGCTGTCAGTACCGAGCCTGAAAACCACGATACGATTTATGGTGAGTAACGGCAAGACGATTGTCGTG
>CAYVOS010000150.1:0-2343 GCA_964453515.1 uncultured Candidatus Saccharibacteria bacterium
GATGCCAACCCTACCACTATTATTCGTTATGGTACGGTCGTATTTACTGTTTGTATAGCGCTCGCCTATGCACTCTATCCTCACTGGATTACGCTCAGTGACTTTGTGCAACGCTGGTACACGCTTATTCCTTTTGTACTAGCAATGCTCATAGCTATATTTGAGTTATGGTACATAGGTAGTAAGCTTTATCACCACTCACACTTGAGAGTAGGCGCAGTACTCTTGTACGTTAGTGCCGGTTGTGCAGGCCTCATACTCTGTGTTCCCTATTTAGGCAGTGCACCACAGAAAGATATACACGATGCTATTGCATTATGCTTCGTAGTTTTTGCAGCTAGTGGGTTTGCTTCTATCGCCAAGTGGTTGTGCAACTACCCATTGGGGTTACTCAGCGGCTTGATGTATGGTTTGTGTATCCTCGAAGTCGTCTTTTTGGCCCGGTACAAAGAGCACCCGGTGTATTCATGGGTATGGACCATTATGGAGCTTGCCGGAATAGCGACTATGATGACAGCTTTGTACGTTGTCGCCGAATTAAGCCAGGTCAAACGACCATAAACGTACTGTCAGAAACTTGCTTGATTTACTGTTCCAGGCCTAGAATAGCTCCATGGATCAAACAGACTTGACCTCTACATTCTCCATATGCCTGGCGCTTGATGACAAGACTACACGGGCTGTTGAGGATATTCGCAGGACATTACCCGCGTCACCGTATCGGGATGATACGCCGCATGTCACGTTACTTCGTTCTATCAAGACACCGTCAGTGATGAGTGACACGGAGTTGCTACAGGGCATAGAGCGACTCGTGGAGTTATCAAAACATCTACCACTTTCTGCGACCATGAATAAGTCGGCCAATAGATTCAGTCCATTGTTTAGGACTTCGAGCCTGGTGCTGCTCCATCCGTCGCCAGAGATGAAACAGTATCACAAGAGTGTGATAAAAACTCTACGAGCCAATAACTATTCTGTCAGCCTAGAGCGTTTTGTATTCTCCCCGCACATTTCTATACGGCTTGGAGTTCCCTTTACCGAGCAGGCCAGAGTAATGGTCGAGAAAAGCTTCGTCCTTGGAGCCGAACTTACTTTTAACAGATGGATGATCCTGAGAGACATCAAGAAGGACGGGAAGAACTTGGTGAGAGAGATAGCGCTGGATAGTTAGCCGTAGCGGAGCGAGCTTGGATCAGGGGTTAGCTTGAAACGTGATTGCCTCCAGCTCAGATTTGAATTCCTCAAAATCCGTATAGCGAATACCTTTCATCCCAAGTTGCTTGGCGGCATCAATATTGCCCTGCATGTCATCGATCATAATGGTTTCCCTGGGGTTCACGCCAAGCCGTTTGCATGTAAGTATGTAAATCTCTGGATCAGGTTTTGCATAGCCGGTACTACCAGATAGTACAACTACATCAAACAACTCGCTCATTTCCTGTTTACTAAAGAAGCCATCCATCATGTCGGCACCGATATTGCTCAGGAGGGCTATTTTATACTGCTCACGTAAAGTACGGACGTAGCGAAGTAACGGATCGTTAGAAGAGTGGGGGCGGAAAAACTGTTCTTCAACCTGTTGTGCTGAAAGACCAAGAAGACTGGCAGCTTGTGTGACGAAATCTGGTTTTGACAGTTTGCCGCGTGCGGCCTGCTCATCCAGATGATGCAATGCTGCTGCTTTGTCTGGTGGAGATTGTGGGTCGCGCATGTATGCAAATACCGGGTCTATATAGAAGACCCCGAAGCAATCAAAGATGAGAGCTTTTGTAGTTTGCATATTATCTCCGCAATCCTACGTAGAACTACCTGCCTGTAAATAAAAATCAGATAGGCCGAGCGGGTTACTAAACATAACAATCACCTGCACGCCAAAGTGCTTGTTGCTCATATCAACACCTGCCTGTAGTCGTTGGTTCATAGTCTGGTAGGAGCCTACGGGATTCTCCCATTCAATGTTCAAGCGCGTCCATACAAATATGATGCCCTGCTCAAATGGTGTGTCTTCATAGAAACGGGCAAGCTGCGGTAGGGCGTCGCCACCCACCTTCTTGATGAACTTACGCACGAAGGTATCACCAGCCATAGTACCCACGCCCTCGCCAAGCATTTTCGTTTCAACAGGTACGATTGCGTCACCGACCCACGCCTTAAAGTCAGGCTGTCTATGATTCCTACGTTCCAAGTATTCTGAATCGGTGAAATTACCAAAGAATTGTTTGCCCCAACTCGTAAGCCGGAGCGCCGTATCGTATTCGGCGAACATAGTTAGCACGCGATGGTCGTTGTCCTGAGCGGTAATCTGACCTACGACTTTGAAAATCTTTTCAGCGCCGCGAA
>CAYVOS010000151.1:0-2314 GCA_964453515.1 uncultured Candidatus Saccharibacteria bacterium
TTTCATTCCCAGCTGTAGGTTCGCTCGGTGTCCGGATTGAGGGCTACGAGCGGGTCTGCGCTACAGGAAACTACTATAACATACAATCGTGCTGTTGTATATACTCTCGGAGTCATTATATAAAGCAAGTACACCTGACAAACTAAGGTATGTAGCGGATTCGAACTTTCGCAACAGGGGTGGAAGCAAAAAAAGATTAGAAACCAAACTTTTCTGATCTATTATCTCTTATGGCTCCCCACAATAGAGGAAGTCATAACTGTAATCAAAAAGGATTGTCGTTTATTTTAAAGTGCCCTTAACTATCTTTTTGGTTATTGATCCTACGAACAATCGATAAGCTGGGCGGTTTTCTTTTTCGTAGATAATTCCAACTCCAAGAACTGAATCGCACTTAGGGCACACCAACTGTCTGCTTGTAGTGGAGAAATCGTTCATTCTATCGTGATACATTCGTTTTAATGGGCCTGGGCCGTCCTTCTGGTAATAACAGATGTGCTTGCCACAATGTTCGCAGCAAATATCGAGCATTCTTGACCATCCGCCGCGTGCCTTCTTATACTTATCATTTTTCATATCTCAATTATCCCATAATTACCACAAAGAGTTTCAATTCCACTCTGGGCATATAAAAAGTCAGAACTTTTTTACAGTTCTGACTTTGTCTTTCTTGGCTTGGCTCCCCATACGGGTCACGGACCATCTTAAGGAGTTATGGCTTGAAAAACGAGACAAATGAGACATTTGAAAGCTACTCCGAGTAAGTATCTATTTTGACTCTGATGTTCGCTGGTTACTCGGCTGCTTAAAAGCATAGCGTATACCCTTGCCGGCGAGTGGCTCGTCGTCGTAGCGTGCCAGCAAGTGTAAGTGCGCGTGCGCGACATTTTGGCCGCCAGTTCCATGAATATTCCAGCCAAGGTTATAGCCGGCAGGCTGCTCTTTATCGTCGATAAGTTGCTTCATTCTTCTCAAAAGATTGCGGAGATTCACCCACTCCTGCTCATTAATCTCAAATGGCGTTGCGATATGGCGCTTAGTGATCGCCATGACTGCATTGTTAATGCTACCTTCTTCCATGTCTGTGATGTACCACAGATCATCTTCATGGAGCACATTCACACGTAGAAGATCGTTTTCGATACAGAATGGGCATGGTGTCTTGCTGTCAGGCATAACTTAATAATAACAAAAATCCACTGCATAAATGCTTAGCGGATTCAAGTTCAAATATATGCTTTTGGCTCGGCAAACTGTTTTTATTCCAAACTTCTTTAATCGGAGAATAGTCGAGAGTTACCCTCTGTCCACAGTGCTCGCTTCTCGACTTCTTCAAGGTCGCCGTTCTCAACCCACTCGACCTGAGGCTGCACACCCCGGCTTGCAAGGAATGCCTCGTGTTTACCGACGGATCTTTGCATTGCGGCGACTTTGGTAGCGACGTTTGGTATCGTAGGCGCTCCATAGGCCTCAAGAAAGACGCCAATCCGATGATGCCTATCGGGTACTTTAGGAAAGTGATGCCACTTGATCGTTGTTTCGTCGTCCCGAAATGGAGCGGAATACTCAAGCCCATACAATATATCTTCTTCAGGCATGGCCGGATGTACAAGATCCCAGTCGATTATTCCTACGGGGTCACTGCCCTTCCAAACAATATTCCATGGGCCAAAATCGCCATGGCAAATTATTTCTCCTGGCTTGAGATATCTAGCTCCGGTTGACCATTCTAAGTTTTTTTTGGCTTTATACCCGGCGATCGCATCGTGATAAGAACGTAATAGCTTGGCGAATTTTCGGAGACCTTCGTCACTGATGACTTTCTCCCATCCGGCCGCACCGGACTCGCCTTCGAAAAAGCTGAGGACTTCTCGGCCATCCGAGTCATTCTCGAATACCCGGGGAGAATATGGGAAATCCAGTGATTCAAGATACTTTAGCAAGTCGTGAACGGCGGGCGTCCACCAATGAGTCGGGCGATGGACCTTATCGCCAATGCGTACGATCGATCGTTTGTCGTTAGTGGTTAATTGTTCTTCTTCCACCAAATCATCATAGCAGAAAGAAGTTGAGGTAAAAGAAATGGATATATCAAAAATTGACGAATTGACAAAAACATGGCTCCCCAAACTGGATTCGAACCAGGAGTTACTACTACCTAAATTTTAAGCTCGTTTTACTTTATCTTACCTCTGTTATTTGTCAAGTTTCTGCGTATATTTTATGTGACAAATGTGATACAATAGAACCATGAAAAAAAGCAAAGTCATTAACGTGGATGAAAACAGTCCAGAATTTCTAGTTGAGCTGGAAC
>CAYVOS010000152.1:0-2212 GCA_964453515.1 uncultured Candidatus Saccharibacteria bacterium
TTTTAATGGTACGAGGAATATTTTAGGCTAGTTTGGGGTTTTGCGTAAGTCGAGTGTACGTTTTAAGGGGCTAAGTCCCTTTTCGAGCGCTTCATTTTTATTTAGTCTAAACGGTCGAATAATCGATTCACGAAGGCGGGATCTTCGTGGTCAACGAGAGGCTGACCTGTATCAAGTTCGGCGATCTTTGCCATGTCATCGTCAGATAGTGCAAAATCAAAAACATCAAAGTTTTCTTCGATACGTTCTTTATGGGTAGATTTAGGTATAGCTACGATGCCTTTTTGGATGTGCCAGCGCAGTACTACTTGGCCAATAGATTTGCCGTGGCGTTCAGCTATTTTACTTAAGACGGGATTAGTGAATATATTATGCTGGCCTTCAGCAAATGGCGCCCAGCCTTCATGGGCAATGCCATATTCTTCCATAACTTTTCTAGTATCAACTTCTTGATTGAAAGGGTGCGTTTCAATTTGGTTAATCATAGGGGCACTATCGATACCCAGCACCTTCCGATTGGTTTGTACGAAATTTGTCAGTTTTGCGCCGTTAAAGTTAGACACGCCGATAGCTTTGACTTTGCCGGCTTCATATAGCTCAACGAGTGCCTTCCAAGCACCGAAGATATCACCGTACGGTTGGTGCATAAGGTATAAGTCAAGGTATTCCAGCCCAAGTTTATCTAGTGAAGCCTGATAGGCTTGCTTGGCCTTTTCATACGTAGCATCAGCGATCCATAATTTACTGGTTATAAAAATCTCATTACGGGAAACACCGCTCTTTTTGATTCCTCGTCCGACGGCTTCTTCGTTGTTATAGGAGGCTGCCGTATCAATGGAGCGATAGCCTGTTTGCAGCGCAAAAACTACACTAGATTCAGCTTCGTCATCGCTCATTTGAAAGACACCGAAGCCTAAAATGGGCATCTTAATGCCGTTAGATAGATTGATCGTTGGAATATCTGACATAGTACGCCTTCCTTTACTATGTATAGTATACCCGTACGATAGGCCAATGCTGTAGGATATTTTGTCTCATTTGTAGCATTTTACAGAGGTAGTACGTTGAGCGAAACGGTTCCTGACCGGCATGCTCAGCCAGAACCGAATATTCAAATTATTGTCTCATGCATAGCGACGTTGCGATTGTAGTGTCTTCGGGAAACTCACGTTAATAACTCGTGCCTTATACTATGAGTATGGCAGATCAAGTTCTATATCAGTGTCCAGAGTGTGGTCTTCATTATGAAGACGAAGAAACAGCTAAAGTATGTGAGGCTTACTGCAAAGCGCATCATGGCTGTAGCTTAGAAATTACTAAACTATCAGTTGAGAGAAGCAAAACCGTTTAGGATAACAAAGCCTTGACGCTCGCCATTGACGCAGGGTCAAGAGCAAGCGTCAAAGTTCGAAAATCCGACCAAAGTCCCAGCCACGGTAACGATATAAATTAAACTACCAAGAGCTTGACAGTGGCATTGTAATATCATTATAATATTTATATGATTCAGAGCATTCAAAAAGTTATAAAGATTGGGACTAGTGGCGGTGTTACCATCCCCGCCAAAGAGCTAAAGCGACAAAATATTGCATTTGGCGATGAGGTCGAGGTTATTGTCCGTCCGCTTCACAATACCACAACCGCAGATAAGGCTGTCATAAATGCTGCTAAAAAAATCTTATCATCCTACAAGAAAGATTTTACTAATCTAGCAAAAAGATGACCACCTTAACACTGGAGCAACTACTAGAGCTTCATGTTTTAGTAGTTGAAGTCAGTGGTGGCAGTATGGGTCTACGTGATCTTGGTAGGCTAGAGGCGGCAGTTGCAACACAAACCCAAAATGTTTTTGGAGAAGAGCTTTACCCAGCATTAACAGATAAAGCTGCAGCAATGATCAGGGCGATCATAGCCGATCATCCATTTGTAGATGGGAATAAAAGAACAGCAATGCTGACAGGCTTAACGTTTCTCCAGCTCAATGACTTCACCTTTCGGGCAGACGTAGGAGAGATTGAAGATTTCGCAGTGGAAATAGCAACCAAGCATATTGACGTACCAAAGATTTCAAAATGGCTCAAACGGCACAATAATTAATTGACGATCAACTTTTCCATCTCCATATGTTACGAATTTGAGCGATAGTCCAGGCTGGTACGGGGAGTACGGAATACAGTGGACAAAGTACGAAAAGGCTCCTGACCCACATGTT
>CAYVOS010000153.1:0-2212 GCA_964453515.1 uncultured Candidatus Saccharibacteria bacterium
GGCGTCGCTGACCAGATGTCCGACGTCAGTGATATTCATGACCCATTTTGGGTGCATGCCACTTACCTTGAGGGTGCGCACCAATAGGTCATAACGAATAAAGGTAAACCAGTTGCCAATGTGTGGGTAATCATAGACTGTTGGGCCACAGGTATAGACGGTGGTAATCTTAGGGTCTAAGGGTTTAATTTCCTCAACTTGCCGGCTGAGCGTGTTGTACAGTTTCATTAGTAGTTTCCTTGTCTAGGTTATCAAGAAGTTCGGTTGCTTTCTTGATACACTCAGACTTAATTTCGTTGAACGGTCTGCCGCTTACAATTTTAAAGCCGCTTGCATATGTATGACCGCCACCACCAAACGCTTGCGCCAGATCGTTCGCGATGCCTTTGCTATAATTGCACCTGATTTTGGCGGTCACGTGTCCATCGTTGTATAGCTTGAATGCGATGGCTACATCCGTATTTTCAGTCAGTCGCATGTCGTCGATAACCAGCATGGAAGGATTATAGTCTGCACTGAACTTTTCTATTTCTTTCCAAGGTATAGTTATCACGGCGATGCGATTATTGGCAAAGTATTCAACGCGTTGTAGCAGCTCGCCTTTATAATGCACAAGTTCCGGGCTCTTACGCATCATCTCTCGACGTTTTTCTTCCAGCTCAGGGATTCGGACGCCACCCTCAACAAGTTCTGCAACAATATGGATGCTGCGAGCCGTAGTAGCAGCGGTTGTAAGCCCCAAACTATCAGCAAGGATCGATACTGCAAGCATTTGTTTCGCGCTCATGTTCAGTGGCCACTGCAATTGTGTGGCGAGTTCGTAGATGAGTTCGCCGGTAGCGACTGTTGGTTGATTACATACGACTGTCGCATACGGAATCGTAATGTCAACGTCGTGGTGATCGAGCACGATGCAGGGTTTGGCTGCAACCCACTTGCGTTGCCCAGTCTTTGCAAGCGTTTCGAATAAACTATCCGCACTCGTATCAACAATTATGCTCAAATCAAATTGGTTGGGGACCTCACTATTAACGCGGTCCCATCCAGAAAGATGTCGTAAGTAGGTAGGAATATCCACACCGCAGTATAGGTGTGTTTCTTTTCCGAGATCACTTAAAATTTGTTCGAGGGCGAGTGCACTGCCAAGACTGTCGCCGTCGGGGTTGTCTGCTTGCATGATAACAATTCGATTTGCTTGGTTCACAAGTTCACAAATCTTCTCTGATTCTGGATATGTATGCATGCAGATATTGTATCTTATATAGCTGTTTTACATAAACTCTTGAAGATATAGTGCCAAGATATGGCTGAGTGCTCCAACACCTCGGGACGCGTGGCTCTTAACGCTTCCCTTTCTAATACCCATTGCCTTCGTGATTTCACCAATTACCATGTCTACGGTGCGTAGTTTTCTTGCAAAATATTTTCCATCGTAGAGTCTAGCGAGAAACTCGGGTCATAAGGCCACACATCCTAAAGCTCAATCCCATTACTGTATTTACCGGACTTTATCCCGGCTGCGACGAAGTTCACATATAGGTAGAATAATAAAAAACTAAAGTGACTGGCGACCTTCTAGCGCATGCCCAAGCGTGATCTGATCGGCATATTCAAGGTCGACACCGATTGGTAGGCCGCGGGCAAGCCGGGTAATTTTAATATCACGGTTACCAATTTGTTGTTGGATATAGAGCGCGGTTGACTCACCTTCTACGCTAGCATTGGTGGCAAGTATGATTTCTTCGACTTTATCTTCATCGATTCGTTTGACGAGTTCGGCGATATGGAGCTGCTCCGGACCAATACCGTCAATAGGAGACACGAGTCCTCCGAGTACGTGGTAGGTGCCGTTAAACTGGCCTGTTTTCTCCAGGGTCACAATATCAAACGGTTCGGCGACGACTGCCACGACTTTTTTATTGCGGCGCGGGTTGGTGTATAGATCGGAAAGCCCTTGCCCTTTGGCGACTAGTGCGAAGGTCTTTTTGCAATAGTCGATATTATCATGTAAATTGGCAACTGTTTCGGATAGACGTTTGGCATTATGAGGATTATGTTTAACGAGATAGTACGCATACCGTTCGGCGGTACGTGGGCCAACACCCGGCAAGGTGCCGAATGCTTCAATCAAGTCCTCGAGCGCGAGTGGCAGTATCTGCATGGAGTCTATGGTGTATTAAAGACCGAGTTCGCCGAGCATACCCATCATTGG
>CAYVOS010000154.1:0-2207 GCA_964453515.1 uncultured Candidatus Saccharibacteria bacterium
GATTACATATTACTAAGCCGGACTATTTACCTAAAGCTACGGAGCACATTAAAGAGCAAATTGACCTCATAAAAAAGCTCGAATTAAAAGGCTTCACCTATACGATTGACGACGGAGTCTATTTCGATACAAGTAGATTTGAGGGGTATGCCGACTTTGCACAGCTTGACGTAGATGATCTGCTAGCTGGCGCACGCGTTGAAATAAACCCGCAAAAACGTAATATTACAGATTTTGCTCTCTGGAAATTTTCACCTAAGAGTCGTAAGCGAGATATGGAGTGGGAAAGTCCGTGGGGCAAAGGATTCCCTGGGTGGCACATTGAATGTTCGGCAATGAGCATGAAGTATCTAGGCGAGACGTTGGATATTCATTCGGGCGGTATAGACCACATCCCAGTTCATCATACGAACGAGATAGCCCAAAGTGAAGCAGCGACTGGAAAACGATTTGCCGAATACTGGATGCACACTAATCACATCCTCATTAACGATGAAAAAATTTCTAAGAGCCTAGGCAACACCATACTACTTGAGGATATTGAGAAACAAGGATTTGGCCTTGAAGATTTACGTTTCTTGGTATTGCAGTCACACTACCTCACTCAATCTAAATTCAGCTGGGATACGATGGCCAGCGCACGAACAGCACTCAGAAACATTCGGAATAATTTTTCTTGGGTCTACCATTCAGACACGCTCAGTAATGACGACAGTGTTGGCCTGAAAGAGATTTTGGATAAAGCCGAACAGCACCTACGTGAAGCACTAGAGAATAATCTTGATACTCCGCAGGTTGTTGCGCTCCTACATGAACAATCTTATGCATTTGCAACCTTTCCGGCTTCGAAGCATGATATCAAAACCCTCGAAGCATTTGCCGAATTTGTTGAAGCAGCACTTGGTATACAAATCCTGGACAAAAGCGATATTACCGAGGCTCAAAAGGAACTTATTGCAAAACGTGAAGCCGCTAGGAAAGTTAAAGATTGGGCACAGTCAGACAAGTACCGTGACGAATTGAAAGCACACGCAATCGGCTTAATGGACAAACCTGACGGCGTTATTTGGTATCGGATGTAACTACATCGTGCAGTATATGCCGACGTTCAATTTGGTCAATAACTAACACACGTAGACAGCCCATCAATGGAATCGCCACCAGTCCGCCCAACAATCCGCTGAAGCTCACGCCAATCACAATTGCGGCAAAAACGAGCAATGGTGATAAGTTTGTAGTGTTGGCCTGTATACGTGGTTGAATCAAGTAATTTTCAAGTTGCTGGTAAATGATGTAATATGCCAAAATCGCAACGGCCGCCGGGAAAGAGTGAAAGAGTGCAACTAACGTAACAATGATTGCCCCGATCGTATGTCCAACCATTGGGATGAGACCACAAATAAAAATGACAAAAACTAACGCAATCGGGTAGCTAATATGCAATATAAAGAGCATGGGTGAGATCAATAACGAAGCGATAGCGGCTAAAAATACCTGGCCATTTACAAAGCCACGGATAACCTTATACATGTCATGCCCCAGCTTCCGGATGTACGCTTGTTTTCTTGCAGGGAAAAATTCGGTGATTACCACGAGCCAATGTGGTCCTTCAATCAGCATCATGAAAGTTAGCACCAGTACAGTTATCAATGCAAAAAGACTGGAGCCAATCCCCGTAATCGTAGAAACCGCCGAACTAGTGATATGTTTCAAACGAACTGAAAGTTGCTTAGAAACAGTACCCACTTGACTCTGTAGATGATAATGCTGGACGAATTTGCCAACGGCACCATTCTGGTTTCTAATCTCGTCAATCAAATGCGGAGCGGTATCAATAAAGCTATTCGTTTGCCTGATAATTGGCGGTGTAATACTCGCAAGAAAAATACCGAGTACGACGATCACAAGCAAAAAGGAGAACGCTGTTGCTATCGTACGACTGCCACGACGCTTGCCGGGTATCCGTTGAGCAACCCAGTGGACCGGTGCATTGAGTGCTAAAGCTAAGAAAAACGACACAAAGATCAAGAGCAACGCATGCGCAGCTTTATGTAATGCCGCAAGAAAGATCATCGACAAAATCACAAGTACCAAGACTCGAATGACAGTAGTGGTAGTAATAACAACTTCTATTTCTGGGATTTCATCTTTGTGTTTGAACTTGAACATAAGTTTATTATCTATATTTTTGACTTCTTCTGCAACAG
>CAYVOS010000155.1:0-2165 GCA_964453515.1 uncultured Candidatus Saccharibacteria bacterium
CTTGTATCTGTTGTTCGTATTCTTGGTGTGGTAGGCTTTAAACATATGCATGATGTTATCCGTGCCGAAAAACTTGATATCGTTCGTGATGGCAGAAAGATCTTAGATAAACTATATTTTGCTATCGCTCCCGGTAGAATCACCGGACTCATCGGACCGAGCGGCTCGGGAAAAACGACGCTAATCCGTACGATTGTCGGTGCGCAAGCAATAACTAGTGGTACTTTAAGAGTACTCGACAAACCAGCGGGTTCTAAGTCACTCCGTCATGAAATAGGCTTTGTAACGCAATCACCGTCCGTATATGGCGATTTGACCGTGCTACAAAACCTGCACTATTTCGCAGTAATTCTTGGAAAGGGGCATGCGGATGTACAGCGAGCAATATCGCAAGTGGACCTTGCGGGCCAAACGAATCAAGTCGTGAACTCGCTTTCCGGCGGCCAGCATACACGTGTATCGTTGGCGGTTGCCCTGCTCGGTGATGCAAGAGTATTGGTGTTGGATGAGCCGACGGTTGGTCTCGACCCGTTGTTACGGGAGCGTCTCTGGGCCTTATTTAGAGACTTGGCGGCAGAAGGCCGTACGCTGTTAATTTCAAGTCATGTCATGGATGAGGCAGAAAAATGTGACGATTTGTTGCTGCTTCGTGATGGTAGTATTTTAAGTTTTTGTTCGAAGCCTGAGCTATTAAAGAAGACTGGCACTAAAACGTTAGAAGACGCTTTTCTGGCACTCATACAAGGGGGTAGCTCTAATGCGCATTAAACTAGTGCTGGCAACGGCAAATAGGGTAATGCGGCAGCTACTACACGACCCGCGTACAGTAGCGCTCATGTTCGTGGTGCCATGCGTTCTTTTATGGTTGCTTTCCTGGATTTACAGCGGGCAACCGCTTATTTTTGACCGAATAGGCCCCTCTCTGCTCGGAATATTCCCGTTTGTTATTATGTTCCTCATCACATCCATTACGACACTGCGTGAACGAACCTCAGGAACGTTGGAACGTTTACTGACCATGCCCATTGGTAAACTAGATATTTTGTTGGGGTATGCTCTGGTGTTCGGCTTTTTCGCGCTACTACAATCCTTACTCGCCAGTTTACTGGCGGTACATGTACTCGGTTTGTCTGTCGCTGGGTCGGAATGGTCCCTGGTGCTTATAGCGGTTGTAGATGCTGTACTTGGAGCCACGCTAGGGTTGTTTGTGAGCGCTTTTGCCACTACAGAATTCCAGGCGGTGCAGTTTATGCCGGCTTTTATCTTTCCGCAATTTCTTCTTTGTGGCCTATTGGTGCCGCTGTCGCAAATGCCCCGAGCGCTTCATGACATTGCCAATTGTTTGCCGCTTACCTATGCAGTTGATGCGATGCAACGTGTCAGTGTTGAATCTACAATTTCTACGACCTTATGGCACGATATTTTAGTGGTTATTGGATTCGGGCTGGCTGGGATATTGCTCGGCGCCGCCACATTACGACGCCGGACTAAGTAAAAAGACTGATACAATACTTGCATGGATGAAAACGTACTCAATAGCGCATTCCAGCGCAAATTCTTGCCACATTGGTTGTTTGTAGGAGGCGTAGCACTGCTTATCGTTTCAGCTATCGTCTGGTGGACGCAAGTCTACGAGAACCCATATAACGTTTACTGGGGCATGCTTGCAAATAATCTATCCACGACAAGCTATACGACGCATACCGAAGGAGATAGTAACGGCACGCATATTGATCAGTATACGGCGCAGCAATTTGGTGCAGACTCTTTAGTATACGGCCGCACGACGCTCTCAACTGCTACAAACACCGTTAAGAATGAAAGTATCGGGACGCTCACCACTGACTATCTTCGATATACCGAAATTAAAACCTCTCAAAAGAAAGCTAACTTTTCGAAGGCGCTAAATAAATGGGCGAAGGAATCCTCGCCCAACGTAGCGGCAAGTAACAGTAGCTCATCTTCGGTGTATTCGCAAACGCTCCTTGGATTTGGCGGGGGTAACTTAATCCCCATTGCAGATTTAACTTTGTCGCAACGGTCGTATCTCATTGAGCAACTGCATAAGAACAATATCTTGAGTACGACGTTCAATAACGTACGAAAAAGTAACGTTAACGGCCAACCGGTATACGTCTATACCGTTACGGTAGAGCCGGTCGCGT
>CAYVOS010000156.1:0-1985 GCA_964453515.1 uncultured Candidatus Saccharibacteria bacterium
TCGGATCGGTAACAGTAACCATTTCCTTCACGCCGCTCTGGTTCCAGATTCGCTTCCGTGGCTTGATCATGAAACGCAATTTAGCAAGCGCCCAAATCTCAGTAGGTTGCTCCTTCCCCCAGGGGAATGCGAAGAAGCCGCTCACTAATGCGGGTGGCATGAAGATAACCAAGAGGTATGATGCCCCTTTAGTAGCCAGAAGAAAACTAATGTATAAACAGATCGCCGTAACTGCCGCATAGATAAATTGGCGCAGCGTTAGCGGGCCGACAAGCTTGTCCTCGGCTTCGATATCCTGGAGCACCTTATATGTAGCCATAGCAACTTAAAGTATAGTTGAAACGCGCATGCATGTAAAAGCACGCTTACGCTAAAAAAGCGAATGCTCCCCTACATTGGGAGTAAAAAATTACTTCTTGACGTTGTCTTGTATGTCGGGAACCGAGATACTGAGCTGTTTGAGGAGATCGCTAAGCTTAGCCTTTTGTTTTAAGAGCTTACCCTTTTCCCCTGTGTCTTTGTCTTCGTCTTCGTCGGGGTCAAGCATAGCTAATCTTCGGTTTATATCTTCAAGTCTGGCACTATACTGCATGCTAAGCCAGTGGTTTTGCTCTTTGATTCTATCCTGTTCCTCAAGTCCAAGCCGCGTTTTTGCGGTATACTTATCTTCCACGCGGCCCATGGGACTTTTGCTGAGAGGGCTTTCCTGATTCGTGCTTAGTCTGGGTTCGGTCAATGGTTTGGCGGCGTCAACGTCAATGAGTATGTCGAGTGCGGTGCGTGGTTGTGTTCCACGGTAATCAACGATTCGGTTGTCGAGTTTCATGAGCAGACAAATCTGATCAACAACTTCTTTTGGTACTGCATGTGGTTCTTTGCTATCAGATGGGAATCCGTATCGCTGCTTGTCCCATTGGTCATACGGTACGCCCAAGTAATCCGCAACAGCACGAGGCCGCATTCCGCCCATTATACCGGCCGCGTTCATGTGTAAAATTGCTGCAGCCGGTGTCTCGCCGTGGATCTCTTTATCACTCGACTCGATGATGTACTGCCTAAATGCTTTGACATTTTTAGGATCCATAGCTGCACTCCAACGCGCATGGAGCGGGTTGGTTTCAGGGATGACACCTTGATCAGACAGGTATCCGAGTTCACGACGAACCGCTTGAGGATCGCCGGAGCTCAGTACCTTCGCGAAGTGTCCGCTCTTGTCGAGTATGTCAACTTCCGCGATGTGCAAGTCGAGGTTATGTAATCTGCCAATTTCCCGCAGCGAGAGCTTTTGCTCATCAGATATTTGATGTTCTGGAGATCGAATTCCGCCAAAGGCCTGGACTATGCGTGCTAACGGGCGCCTAAACTGGGTAGTGCCGTACCCGGAACGCTTGTGACCAGTGGGGTCTATTGCGCCCTGGTATGTGACTCGAGAGGTAGGATGGTATTGATTGGCGTGCAATTGAACTGCGAGAGCCCGGATAGTCGCAACGGTACTGTCTATCACATGGTCGTGGTTACCATAGTGGAAACCCCTCGTCCTCGCTCTAATTGCGTCGTATGCTCTCGGCTCTATCGCATTAACTTCTTTCCGATGGGGCCTACCAGGGGAGAATAGTCTAAAAAATGGCCAACCTATATATGGGGATTCTGGACGCCAGCGTTTTTCGCGATTTGTTGGCCAGTAAGGTATTGTCCCATCACCATCAGCAATAACGATTTTGCCTAGGTACCTTTTTAGGACATCAGATAATCCCGGTCGTTTACGCTCATTGCCCTCGGTAGGTGGCAGTGTGACGGCTGATCTCGCTTCGGGTTGCGGGACAGGATTCGGCTGATATTTCTCCGGATTATCGAGGACTAGTGTGGGTGCTTCACGACCAGACATAATTAAACGTTAGCATATTTTGGCCAAAAATGCAATGCCCATCTTCATGCCTGCTCACAGGTTAGGGTATGCTAAACTAGTTCCAAATCCTCTAAACAAA
>CAYVOS010000157.1:0-1979 GCA_964453515.1 uncultured Candidatus Saccharibacteria bacterium
ATGTCACCCGGACGGGCAGCAACCCGCTGGGCGACTTCTTTTTGTACGAGCAAGGCGGCCTTCTTTGGCGGGTTCGTCGACTCGGAGAGTACCCGTATGAGGTTGCTGGTGAGATAGTACGGGATGTTAGCCACCACTTTGTATCCTTCGGGTAACTGGGTAAGGTTGAAGCTCAAAATGTCCCGAGATACTACTTCTAGGTTTTTGGCTGGGACCCTACCGCTCAGCTCGGCGGCCAGTTTAGCATCAAATTCCACCGCTACAACGTGCCCGGCTTTTTTCACCAACAGTTCGGTAAGTGTACCGAGTCCCGGTCCGATTTCCAGAACCGTATCGTTTGTGTCTAGATCGACAGCCGCGCACATGGCTTCAAGGGTACCTTCGTCAGCTAACCAGTGTTGGCCAAGTGATTTTTTAGCATATGGAGTAATGTCTATCATGAAGTGTCTCAATGTTACCAGTTATGATAAAGTCGCCAATAGTTATAGGCCCCTAGCCAACCGCCGCCGTAAGGATCAAATTTCGCACTTTGAGCATAGCCACTACACCATCTAAGCTGCGTGAT
Organism: uncultured Candidatus Saccharibacteria bacterium; assembly: GCA_964453515.1. GTDB lineage: Bacteria > Patescibacteriota > Saccharimonadia > Saccharimonadales > UBA4665 > JAICLK01. The sequence goes on from CAYVOS010000157.1 coordinate 566, forward strand.
TGGATTTGTTGCCCAGTCGGAACCTGCATTTGCCATCTTATACCCTGGCGTCGCCTGGCAAAGCCCGTATCCTATATACGGAGATGTCGGAGTCCCGTGATAGGCTGGGCAGCTGCCATACTCACCCTGCCACTTTGTCGTACACCACCCCGACTCATTGCTAACAATATAGTCAACGTATTGATAATCGCTCGGGCTGATGCCAGCAAGCGCCATGTCGCCCTTGATGCCGCTTAAGGAGGTACCAACAACCACGATCTCCGGCACCGCCGGCTGAACGACGACTGTCTGGATCGCGGTCTGGCTAACTACCTGACCGTTAACGATTTTATCCTGGTACGTTGTCACCTGCTGACCGGCACTCCCCTGCTGACGGATAGCTTGTTCACCAAACGCCAAATCCGTTGAATACTGCGTTTGGATCGGCATTGGGATAGTTTGTGTCGAACTGGAAATTTTCACGCCATTTCGGAGAATAAAAATTAACTGATTCTCAGCAATTGGGGTGTTAACAGCTGGTTGTACGGTATCGTGGGACTGAAGCTTAATGTGGTGCTCTTTCAAGAGCTGACCAACCGTGTGGGCGTGTGTCCATAGGTCAACTGGCGTACCATACAGGTTAACATGCACCGGCACCGCCCGGTTAATAACGACGCGCTCTCCAATAGCATCTTCCTGAAAGAAATTCGTCGTCGGCAAGGTATTGAGTTCATCTTCCGGGTTTAGCGTAAAGCCGGCCTGCTGAGCGATACTACGTGGTGTAGTTGCAGCACTGAAGGTATACGTTCTATGCTCCCCGTCAACAATTTCGACTGGTACCGAGCGGTAGACGTTAATACGGAAATCCGCCTGATCAATCGGAGTATTGAGTGTAGGCTCAACTACGTCGCCTTGCCGAATGGTAATGCCGAGCTTCTGCAGAAGTGCGCCGACCGTCTTTTCCTTGGTAGGTACGACTTGTTGTACTCCGTCATGTGATACGATGGCGACAATTGAGTCGGTTGCTGTCACTTTTGAGGTGCCGCCGAGTAAAAAGATACCGCCTGTCGTAAGGAGTACGAGAGACAAAAAAGTAAGCACCGGTAACGCTACGGGGTGCCGTGCCGCTAATCTGAGTTTCTTCACCTGCTTGCGATGTGCAATTGCAAATCGCTTTTGTGTCTGACGGAATTTCTTGTGCATACTTGTTAACTTCTCGAGTGCATTTATAAAAACACCCGTAACAATAAGCCTTGAGAAGTCCTTCATATTGTAGCAAATTCAACTGTTTAGCAGCAATTTGGCCACCTACGGATACTGTCGTGCTTAAATCCAGATTTAAAACACTCCAGCTACATGCTGGATTTTTTATTACAATTTCTCAAGCGGTGCGAAAGCAATGTTTAGTTTTTTAGTGCCCTTACCTTTGAAGTAA
>CAYVOS010000158.1:0-1926 GCA_964453515.1 uncultured Candidatus Saccharibacteria bacterium
CTTCCATGACACTCTAGGAACTGCTCCGCTTCAGCCAGTGTACGCGGACACACAAAGGGGATATTTTTCATGGCGTGTCTTTCGAGAATGCTGCGGGTTAGGTACTTGTTTTTTGCCAGGCTTGCAGCTATATGGGAATTCAGGGGGCTACGTGCAAAATGAACATATCGTTCGTGGCCGTTAATTGAGACTGCAAATAATCCGTCCGGAGTTATCCAGCTTGGGCCAAGCCCCATAGATTGCGCTGATTGGAACAAAAGCTCCGCAGTACCGACCTTTTGTTTTGTGGCTACGAACGCGTCTTTAACGACGCTGGAAACCGCCACGAAAGCTTCCTCGATTTTGTGGGCGGTCTTCCTTAGGGCGGGCAACATTAACGACAATTTCGCGGTCTTCGAACGATTTGCCGTCGAGGGCGCTTATTGCATTTTTGGCGTCCTCTTCATTCTCCATTTCAATAAAGCCGAACCCTTTGGAGCGGCCACTGTCACGATCAGTTGCGACATGGGCACTAACTACTTTGCCATATGCGGCGAATAGCGTCTCTAGGCTTTCGTCGGTCGTGTTAAATGATAATCTGCCTACGAATAATTTAGTTGCCATTGATACAAAGCCTTTCTGTGAGCTGATATTACGCGAGGTATGACTTCGCTATAGCCGAGAATAGAATGAGCTTTGTAAAGGCTACACAATACGCTTGGTTAAGGTCTAGGATAACTTGCTTAATTATTGTAGCATATATTGCTTTCTATTACCACGAGAAGCTGTCGTGAGGGGAGTAAGGTTGTCAACTTGGGCCTCTGTAGCGTGCACGCACGTAATTTCCTTAGGCGGAGGAGCTCTTGTTTCTCGGAATAGCACTTTGATGTGACGATTTAATCCGGCGATTCGGGTGGTCCGCTGGTAGTTACGGCGGCCGGCAGTGTCATTGGTATGGATACGGCGGTGTCGAGCAATGCACAGGTATAGGGTTTGCCATACCGATCAATGAGACGAAGAACTTTACTGTGCCGTATGTAACCGTGAAGACCGCTTAAAAGGTTTAGGACATGAGCACGGTGCAGGATATGACCTCAGTGCGGCTACAATTCACTGACACTGTACGCCATTAGGAGAGTACCATATTCATATGGAGATTATCGGCGTTATTGGCGCAAATGGACGGACCGGCAAAATCTGCGTGACGAAATTGCTGGACGAGGGATACAGGGTCAAGGCAGCGGTTCATACGCACAGTACAATCCAGCCACACCCGAATCTAACAGTACATACTGTGGATGGCACAAACCTGAATCAGGTGAGCGACTGGGTTGCCGGTTGTGACGCGATCGTCAGCCTTATTGGTCACGGCAAGAAATCACCACCATGGATGCAGACCGAAACAACCAAATCACTCGTGGCAGCGTGCAAGCACCACCACATTCAACGGATCATTTCACTTACAGGTACTGGAGTCAGGTTTCCCGGTGACCAACTCTCAGTTATTGACCGCTTTCTCAACTTCGTGATTGCCAAGATCGACCCTGATCGTATAGCAGATGGTATCAGACATGTCGAAGTCCTAAAACAAAGTGGCCTGGACTGGTCTCTTGTACGCGTATTGAAATTGACCAACGGCCCTGCTCAGCGTTATGGGCTGAGTCTGACGGGGCCAGCACGTTTGTTCACGGCTCGACACACGGTAGCTGACGTCGTGTGCAATCTGCTGGCCAGTAATACCTATCTGTGTCAGGCTCCTGTAATTGGTAAGCCGCTGAAAGGAGGGTCTCGATGATAATCTTGACTAGCTTGCTCATCGCGCTCCTCATCAACTTCATACTTTTCTTGGTAGCGTATCGACGTCAGTCGGATAAATTGACCGACTTTGCTTACGGACTCAGTTTTGTAGTCGTCGCGCTCGTTGCCTGGCTACTCGGTACTTACCGG
>CAYVOS010000159.1:0-1185 GCA_964453515.1 uncultured Candidatus Saccharibacteria bacterium
CCTATTGCAGTTAATGAGGGTCTAGGATGCACACATGAGTACACCTACGCTTATAACCGCTAATGAACACAAAGCCAGACAGCTGAACGACTGGCTTGGTATTGAAATACTGCATGAAAAGGTCGACTTGGATGAAATTCAATCACTTGACCTTCGTGAAGTGGTCGAACATAAAGTCAGACAAGCCTATAAAGTAGTTGGGCGCCCGATACTCGTCGAAGACGTAGCTTTGACCTTTACTGCTTTCGGGCAGTTGCCTGGCCCCCTGGTAAAGTGGTTCGAAAAAGGCAGCAGTCTGGAGACGATGTGTCGTATGTTGGATAGTTTTGATGATCGGAGCGCTGTAGCTCATACGATGTATGGGTTGTATGACGGAGTCGAGCTGCAGGTCTTCGAAGGGTTCATGCGCGGGACAATTGCAAGCACACCGCGCGGGACCGGCGGTTTCGGATTTGATTCCATATTCATTAATGATGGGCAAACACAGACGCGGGCTGAACTTGATGAAGTGACCTATGGCAGCACTTCGTATCGCCAAATTGCCCTTGCCAAATTACGCAAATACTTACAAAAAGCATGACGGCCGCCGCGTAATTTGATATTCTTGGAACCAGAAGATGGCGATAACTATTGCGAGTTACAATCTGTGGAACGGGTCGAAAGAGACGTACAATCGTCTGGTTGACTATGTCAAGGCAGAGCATATAGATGTGCTGTGTCTGCAGGAAATAAACGGCTGGCAGGATGATAACTTTTCTAAGCTCAATGATTTCATGGACCGTGCCGATTTCACTGACAATGAATACGGTAATAGCAATAGCGAATACAAATTGGCGACGCTGACAACATTGCCAATCATTGCAAAAACAGTGCATCAGGAAGGCTTCTGGCACTGTGTCGTAGAGATCCATGTTAAGGCTGGCGATCAAGAAATTGTCATTTTTAACGTACACCTTGACCCGTGGAAGGAAGAGCCACGAGTTAGAGAAATTGAGAAAATTCTCAATAAAGTAGACCCGGTTAAGCTGACGATCATTACCGGTGATTTTAATAGCTTAAGCCGTAAGGATAACTACCCACCGGAATTTCTGGATACGCTGCAGAAACGGAAGTTCTATAAGTTTGGGCAGGAAGCACTGGAATTTGGGGTCACTGATGCACTGACTAACGCAGGATTTGTCGATG
>CAYVOS010000159.1:1195-1913 GCA_964453515.1 uncultured Candidatus Saccharibacteria bacterium
GATGCTGCGGCAAAGTTTAACCACATGGATATCACCGCACCAACGCCGTACGGTGAATCGCAAAATACTGAGGCAGTACCCGTTAGTGAAGTTCCGGCGCGTGTCGATTATGCTTTCGTGAGCAGTAATCTGGCGCCCATGATCACCGATTTTACGGTGCTTAAGAACGAATCGACTGACAGGATCTCCGACCATTATCCGATTTTGCTCACGCTTGAAACGGCCTCGCATGCGACGTCTGTGTCCGCTCCTGCGGAAGAAAAAGAGGTGGAAGTGATCCCACAGTCCACTGACGCGGAATCGCAGCATCCGGATATTGATGCCGTTCTGAAGCTTTTAGAGCGGCCGTCCGATGTAGTCCAGCAGCCAACTGATCAGCCGCCAGCAGCACCGCCCCTACCTACGCGAAAAGAGAACACGGACGATGAAGGCACACTGATCATCAAACACGATGATGATTAGCTCGTACAGCTTAAGAAGTACTTGACGGTTTACAAGCCAAACCGGTATTGTGTAAGCATTATGCGGCAAAATTACAACAACAATGCAAAAGAGTGGCCGGGCGCGTTCGGGGCATTTAAGCCGTCAAGAGATGCGGTTAGAAGAAGCCTCAAGACCCTAATTCTGCTTGCAGTGTTGGATATAATCGTAAATCTCGGCTTGAGCATCGTGCCAAAGGTGGTCCTTGGTAATGTCGCTGGCGGTACGCTGTATGACA
>CAYVOS010000160.1:0-1894 GCA_964453515.1 uncultured Candidatus Saccharibacteria bacterium
ATTCCGGGCGTTAGTTATGCCTACGCTTGCTTCTTCGATGTAGGTGAAATTGTTATTGATCTTTACATCTTTATCTAATGACGACTTCGTATTCGCTTGTTTATCTAAGTTGTCCTTGATTGTGTTCTGAAGCTCGGCTATCTTATTGTCCAGATTTTGTAGAGACTTAGTGGCCTGTTGTTTTTCGTTGGCATTATACTCTCCGACCTTTTTTGTAATGTCGTGGAGGGCGATTTTACCATCACAGAATTTACAATCATCCCCGTCTTCATGAATCTCAACGCCCTTATTCAGCCAATCTACGATCTCGCTGGATGGAATGCTGATGTTGCCGAATGTCTTACCGAAGATCTCTTGTGCGCCAACTATGTCCTGATCGGTTATCTTGGTGAAGTTCTGAAATCCGATCGTCTTGAGCAGTTCAATTCTCTCGCCAATGACGTTGTCGCCCTCGATCTTGGATAGTTTTGTTTCATCGGCTTCAACCTTCTTTGCTTCCGCAAGATCTTGAGTGTATAGCTCTACGACCTTATTAATATCAAAGTCCTTGTTTTTCTTTGAGATATTAGCCGTACCTTTGCGACGATCATGTATGGCATCAATTGCCTTGCGTGCATCCGCTTTTAGCTCGTCGATTTTAGTTTGAATCGAGCCTGCGTCAATCAATTTTCCCTGAAGTTCTTTGATTTTCTCTTCACTTTTAACATCTTTGGCGCTGAAGTGCGCAATTACGCCCTTGATTTTACTACGCGTTCCGGTAGCAGGGTCTTGTAGGCTTAGGTTGTCAACAACGTAGTCTTTATTAAAGAAGCGCATTTTAGCTTCACTAGATGTAGGCTCGCTAAGATATGTATCCTTTAGACCGTATGCTAATGAGCTCTTGCCGCGGCCATTATAGCCAAAAACAACGTTCTTCAGCTTGAATTTTTCCGAAGGACCAGTATATTTCTTGAATGATTTCTTATCTAGATCGGTGACTTTTTCTATCATAACTATCTCAGGTTTCAGGGGTTATTGGGTGCTAGATATACTGCAATTTTGTTGCGTCCAAGCCTTTAGACTGTCGTCAAGTGACCCTCCGTTGAGGGCATTGCTTATAGCGTGCGAAGGATTGTCGTGAATATCCTGGTAGAGTTTCTGAAGACCGCTCACTTCCGACTCAATTTCTTTAGGAGCAACGGGGTCGAGTTTACCGAAGGAGGTTGCAATTTGCCCCGCGTCAGTAACGCTTACATTGAAGACGCCGGACGAATACGGATTAGAGTTGTTGGACATAGCACTGAGCCTCGCTTTTTCCTGGCCGTATACTTTGCAGTAGGCTGCGACTGAACGTTCGGGTCGATTGAGCTGCGTTATCAGCATGACGACCAAAATTACTACCAGCACACCACCGACTAAAAATATCCAGTTACGTTTGTTACGCCCCGTCACGGTTGGCTTGTCATGTGCCTCGCTCATTTCACCAGCTCCTTAAATCTATAACAGTCTTGCTCGTGGTCATTTACCATTCCAACGGCCTGCATAAAAGCAAGCACGATTGTCGGCCCCACAAACCGAAATCCACGCTTCTTCATATCTTTACTCATGGCTTTACTTACTTCATTAATGGTATTGCGGTTTACGTTGCCGACTCGTGGTTCATCGTCTACGAATTGCCATACATAGCGATCGAAGCTGCTGAACTCGTCCTTAACAACAAGGAACGCCTTGGCGTTTTCTATGAAGGCATTAACTTTCAGACGATTGCGAATGATACCTTCGTCGGTGAGCAATGCTGCGCGTTTTACCTCGTCGTAGTCCGCAATTTTAATAGCATCGAAATTATCAAAAGCCTTACGGTAGGTAGCTCGTTTTTTTAAGATCGTTAGCCAACTAAGACCGGCTTGCGCCCCCT
>CAYVOS010000161.1:0-1788 GCA_964453515.1 uncultured Candidatus Saccharibacteria bacterium
TATGGTCGACACCGAGCCGTTGCAGGCTAGCATCACACGCTTTCTTGACGTACTCCGGTTTGCCGTTGACGCCCAAGAACATCCCGTCAGGCGCGCGTTCATTACCGAATTTTGTTGCCAGGATCACCTCATCCCGACGATCTTTAATCGCCTTACCAACCAGTTTCTCGTTCGTAAACGGACCATACATGTCGGCAGTGTCCAGGAAGTTAATACCGTGATCGAGCGCGTAATGAATCGTATCGATTGCCTGCTGCTCATCGCCGCGACCGTAAAAATCACTCATGCCCATACAGCCGAGACCCAACGCTGACACTTCTAAAGACCCGAGTTTACGTGTTTGCATAGCTTTTACCTCCAATACCCCTATAGTACCCCTAGCATAGTACGTTTTGCTGTAAAATTCAGTGAAATATCTTGGAGTGTTTTGGGCATACAATAAAGGTATGAGGTCGCAAGCACTGCGGTTGATCATCTGGGGCCAAGCTTATTTCTATGGAGGGTTCCTGATAGCCGTCGTGTTGCAGCCACACGGACTCATTGCCAACAGCGGCATCAGCTACTATGGCATTTTCGCTAAGACCTTTATTCCCTTTGAGGTCAGTCTCCTCGGCGCTGCCGCCTGCACCTGGCTGAGCGCGGTACATATTACCGAAGCGGACTTAAAACCGATTCGAAGTACTTTGTTTTTTATAGCTGTATGTACCAGCATTGTCGCCGCTACGCCGTTCTCCAACGATATACTCAGTATCATACATCGGCTTGCCGGTACACTGCTCTTCACGACTCAATTACTGCTAAGCTTCTGGTTAATCGCCAAACTGCACCACGCCCCGTGGGCAGTACTGCTCACGATTGCTGAGTTTCTAGCCGGCGTTGCGAGCGCCATATTTCTCTACCAGGTTCACGGCTATTTAATCCAATCAGAGGTATTTTTTCAATTCTTCTTTAGTACCCTACTCTTCTACGGCTTACGAAAACTGCCGGCAGTATACGTTACAAAAGACCAGTTGGTGCGCGAGGAACGCGTTACTCGGTAATGCGAACGCTCAGTTCTTTAAGTTGTGGCTCGTCAACGGTACTTGGTGAATTCATCATGAGGTCAACACCAGAGCCATTCTTCGGAAAGGCAACTACTTCGCGAATGTTATCCTCACCGACCAGAACCATGAACATGCGATCGACACCAAACGCGCAACCGGCGTGCGGAGGGGCGCCGAATTTAAAGGCGTTCAACATCGCACCGAATCGTGCTTCAACGTACTTTTTATCGTAGCCAAGTGCGCCAAACACCTCGTACATAACGTCCGGGTTATGGTTCCGGACAGCACCGGAACAGATTTCGTATCCGTTCATGACCATGTCATACTGGTCAGCTAAAATATTTAACTTGTCTTCCTGCTGCAGCGCATCCAAGCCGCCCTTTGGCATGCTAAACGGGTTGTGCCCAAAGTCGAGGCGGTTGTTTTTGTCATCCCATTCGTAGAACGGGAAATCTACAATCCAGGCAAGGGCAATGACATTCGGGTCCTTCAACTTGAAATGATCGGCAAATTCGCTGCGAAGCTTACCAAGCACCTTGTTTACAACTTCGCGTTTATCTGCACCAAAAAATACAGCATCGCCGTCTCTGGCTCCGGCCAGCTTTTGTATTGCGGCCAGTTCTTCGGGCTCCAGGAACTTGGCAATAGGAGACTGAGCTTCACCGTCTTTGTACGTGATGTAAGCCAAGCCGCCGGCGCCTTCAAGCTTTGCAATTTCAGTAAAGTGGTCAATTTGCGACCGGCT
>CAYVOS010000162.1:0-1540 GCA_964453515.1 uncultured Candidatus Saccharibacteria bacterium
CGTCGGGCTGACCTGCGTAAGTGACGCTCGTTAATACGTGCTTCAGCGATGCGAAGAACATTAAATAACCTATAGGCACTCACTAGAAATATGAGTCCGCTAGCTATATTTGGTGTAGCCACTAGAAGACCACCGCTCCCAAAAGCAACGCCGATAACAAGTACCGGCACGACATACTTCCGTATATGCCACAATGCCTTACTGAAATCGAGTCCAACTTCAAGTATGGTTGCAAATACCAGTACAATAAACACAACCGTCATGGTCTAAACTATACAACATCCGCTCCCCATCTGCTTGACTATTACGGCAAAATAACATACGCTTGACATGTCGGACCTACAAATAATGTAGGTTCTTTTAATTTGAGGAGACATTGTGGCAGAAGAGGTAGAAGCGCCAAAGCCAAAACGTCGTCTAAAGAAGGCACCTGAAAGCATCCGTGAACGAGTCGCTAAGGCAAGTGATGCAGCAGCTAGCGCACCAAAGGAACGAAAACCACGTAAAATATTTGCTCCAATTCGCGCAATCGGCCGGATCCTACGACGAGTTGAACAGTTTAAGCCAGTACACATCATCTGTCTCGTGATAGTTCCTCGGTACGTACGTAATGCATGGCGCGAACTACGCATGGTGACATGGCCAAATCGCCTTGAAACATTACGACTTACTTCAGCTGTAATAATTTTTTCAATCGTGTTCGGGATCCTCATCGCCATTACAGACTACGGACTAGATAAAGTATTTAAGAAGGTAATATTAAAGCAATAAAGTTATGAACAGCAAACGATACGACACAAGCAAGCAATGGTACGCCATCCACACATACAGCGGATATGAAGAGAAGGTTGCAGAATCAATTAGACAGCGCGCCGACTCACTGGATATGAAAGATAAGATTTTCCAGGTTCTAGTTCCTAAAGAAAAAATGATTGAAATTAAGAACGGTAAACGGCGTGTTGTAGAAAAGCGCATTTTCCAGGGTTACGTATTAGTTCAAATGAAAATGAGTGAAGATGCCTGGTATATCGTGCGAAACACTCCTGGTGTAACCGGCTTTGTTGGTAGCGGCACTGATCCAACGCCAATCGGTACCGAAGAAATTGAGAAAATCCAGAAGCGAATGGGCTTAGAGCAGCCGAAGCACAAGATCGACTACCGCTTGGGTGAAGTAGTCAATATTATCGATGGTCCGTTCAAGGGCTTCGATGGTTCAATTAGTGAAATTGATGCTCAGAAGGGCAAGCTGAAGGTACTTGTTAACATGTTCGGCCGTGAAACACCGGTGGAGCTTGACAGCCTACAGGTTAAAAGAGTCTAGACTTTTTGAGTTTCTTGGTGTAAAGTGTATTCGTTACGCACTCCCGTATAGGAGCGGAGTTTTATGGCAAAAGCAGTTAAAGCAAACTTGAAGATGAAAATCCCGGCAGGTCGGGCCAGTGCAGCACCGCCAGTGGGCAGCACACTCGGTCAATACGGGGTTAATATGATGGACTTTATTAATCCATTTAATGAAGCTACGAAAGATATGCAGGGCACT